>DAISKM010000127.1:0-2948 GCA_036820945.1 Pseudolabrys sp. | reverse complement strand
CGGTCGATGCACAAAAATTATGGCTGGCGTCATCGGTCGGCAGTCTTTCGCTGTTGCTCCGCAAGGCCGGCGAAACTGCAGAAGTACGGACGCGCAAAGTCACGCTGAATGATTTGGGGACCAATGAACCGGTGAGCACCGACAAGGCTGCAACCGTGACAGTGGTCGTGACGCGCCCGTCTGCGAAACAGGAATACACCGTACCGGCTGAGGGAAGCTACGGGGCCTCGGTTACGACGGAGCGGAGGCAGGTGGCCTGGTAAGTCCAGGCTTGGGATCAATTTCTGGGGTGGGGGAGTGACGTGAGTAAAGACAACGATATTAGCGTCGGGTTCAACTGGCGGTCCGCGGAAAAGCCCGCGAAGCGCGGCAGCTGGCTCCGCGATCTTGCAGTTGCGTTTGGCATCGCGCTGGCGGCTTCGATTTTTGGCATGATCGGCGAGGCCTACGCGCAGTCGCGTACGATCCAGATCAGCGGCAATAATCGCACCGTCATGCTGACGGTCCCAATCGGCAAGTCAGAAGATGTGCGGACCGACAGCAGCTTCGTCGATGTTGTTGTCGGCGATCCGGAAGTCGCTGACGTCAACCCACTCACCGATCACGCGCTCTCGATTCTCGGCAAGAAAATCGGCACGACGCGCGTATCCGTTTATACCGAGGGCAAGAAGCTGATCGGCATCTTCGACGTGGAAGTGTCGTATGACATTACCCGCCTGACCAACGAATTGCGCCGGCGCTTCCCTGGCTCACAACTCAAGGCCTCCACGGTCAACGGCCGCATCATGTTGTCGGGCGATGTTGTCGACGCCGCCACTCTCGACAAGGCGGTGACGATCGCGCGCCAGTTCGGGCCGGAAATCATCAATACAGCCGCAGCAGGTCATGCTGGAAGTGCGCTTCATCGAGATTTCGCGCACCGCCGGTCGCGAACTGGGTTTTCAGTGGAATCGTTTCGGCGACGAGAGCATCACCAATATCGGCAACCGCGTAAGCCCGAACAATCTGCCGATCAGCGCGGCTTCGATCGCAGGTGAAACGGCGGCTGGCGTCCTTTCCGGTGCTTCGCCATTCGGGTTCCTGATCGCTCGGCTGGTGGCAAACGGCGTCAAGACCGACGTGCTGATCAATGCGCTCGAGGAAAGGGGCATCGCGCGAAGCCTGGCCGAACCAAACCTCGTTGCGCTTTCGGGCGATACGGCCAGCTTCCTGGCCGGCGGCGAATACCCAATTCCGATTTCCGGCTCATTCGGCCAGATCAGCGTCGACTACAAGAAATACGGTGTCGGCCTTGCCTTTACGCCGACGGTTCTCGGTCGCGGCGTAATCAACATGAAGATCGAGCCCGAAGTCAGCCAGATCGACACGAACCACAAGATTTCTGTCAGCAATGGCGTGGCGGTGCCGGCACTGATCGTGCGGCGCGCCTCGACGACCGTTGAATTACGCGATGGCCAGAGCTTCGTCATCGGCGGCCTGCTGCAGAGTGACAACAAGAATGCGATCGAGCAGCTCCCTTGGCTCGGCAGTGTGCCGGTGCTTGGCGCGCTGTTCTCCAGCAAGTCCTATCAGAAGAACGAAACCGACCTCGCCATTATCGTCACGCCGCATCTCGTGCGTCCGGCGCGGCCGGGCGATGAAATCAAGGCGCCGACCGACGACACCGTGCCGCCAAACGACGTCGACTTCTTCTTGCTCGGAAAGACCGAGCTTACGCGGCAGGAGGCGCGCAAGCTCACGCCTTTCGCTGAGCGGGTCACGGTTGCCGATGGAAAACCGTTTATGGGGCACATGCTTGACCTGCCGAAGGGGGAATCCAATGCGGCGATTCAATAAACCTCTGCGCACGTTTGCGCTCGGCGCTCTCATCGCAGTACTGGGCGGCTGCTCGGAATACCTCGATCGGCGCGACACGATTGCGCGCTCGGGCGGCAATGCGGTGGCAACCGACGTGGTGACGCATATGGTCGATCCCTGGCCGCGCGAAAGCGCCAATCGCAACATCGCTTTCAACGGGCCGAAGATGCAAAGCGCGATCGAGCGCTATCGTACCAATCGGGTCATAACTCCACACGGCATCGGCACATCGGGCGCATACCAGGACGCGCAAGGCGCGAATTCGCAAAACAATGGCGCGCCGGTCGGTCCTAGCGTGACCCAGCCGGCGGCACCGGTGAAATGAGCGGAAGCTGACTGCATCATGGGCATTAGACGCACCTCCGATACGAACCGAACCCGCGTGGTGGTTCTGAGTACCGACAGCGAATTTGAAAATTCGGTGCGCACGACTTTTAGTGCGGCCTCTGCGATCGAACTGACGATGGTTTCGGGAAACCTCACCGAGTATGGCGATTCGCTCGATATAACGGACGCTACCGTTGCGGTGGTCGATCTTGCCGCAGGACGGCCCGACGAAATGGAGGCGCTTGCCCGGTTCATGGCGCGCGTCGGCACCTGGCCGCCGGTCATCGTTGTCACGCAGACATTCGATGCGAATGTCGCGCGCACGCTGTTGCAGATGAGGACTGCTGATTTCCTGGCAAAGCCGGTCGCGCCCATCGACCTCGTTCGGGCATGCGCCCGGGTTGCGAAAGGCCCCGCGACAGGAGTCGAGCCGACCGACGCAAAGATCTACACGTTTTTACCGGCGGTTGGCGGTGCCGGCGTTACGACCCTTGCCGTTCAAACCGCCATGATTCTGCTCAACAGCGGCGGGCCGCGCGCAAAGCCATCGACCTGTCTGGTGGATCTCGATTTTCAGCACGGCGCCGTCGCCGACGGGAAGAAGTCGATGCCGGTGTGCGGTGCCGCGGGAAGCGTGGAGCCGTGAGAGCGGCCCTTCCACTCCTCCTCCTGGTGCTCGACGGGTGCTGCTGCGGGAAGGGCTGGCTCCTCGAAGAAGAGAACTACGCGAAAGCGGATGTGCCGTTCATGCTGGAGTCGGCGCT
>DAISKM010000126.1:0-8601 GCA_036820945.1 Pseudolabrys sp. | reverse complement strand
TGTGCGAACAGCGCGAAGGCAACGGGCTCGCCCAGTGGAAGGTCGATCAGAGCCGCCAGCTTTTCGCCTTTCGCATTGGCAAATTCAGTTCTCTCGGTGCGCATGGTTTGCCCCTTCTCCGAAACGGTGCCCCTGCGCCAAGGAGCCGGCACAGGCTGCCGAAGATTAGTGCGTTTGCCCAAGAATAGGGCAACTCCAGGACCGGCATGCACGATTTCTGCTGGAATACCGCTTGCATTGGCCCATTAGAGTGGCGCGCATTTTGGCACAATTTCTGGCACGTCGATTGCAAATACCGCGGGTGAATAGCCGGCGCGAGACCGGCCCAACGGGGATGCGCAGCCATGTCCACTTTCGACAATCCATTTGACCCGTCGCGGTCTTTGAATAGTAACGGATGCATCTGCGGCCGCCATGTCAGCCAGGTCGAACACGAACGCGATGCGACCGCGCAATTGCAATGCGCCGCCGTCGAGAGCGAGGAGAAACGTTACGAACACGTCATCGCCTCCGCAGTCATGCGCGCGGTTTTCCCCGCCGATAAAGGTCGCCGCGCGTTCCTCCAGTCACTGGGCGCATCGGCGGCGCTCGCCGCGCTATCCCAATTTTTCCCGCTAAAGACAGCAACCGAGATCTTCGCCGCGGGTGGCCCGATCGAGAAAAAAGATCTCAAGGTCGGATTTATCCCGATCACCTGCGCGACACCAATCATCATGGCGAAGCCGATGGGCTTCTATGAAAAGCAGGGCTTGAACGTAGAGGTGATCAAAACCGCCGGCTGGGCGGTGATCCGCGACAAGACGATCAACAAGGAATACGACGCCGCGCACATGCTGTCGCCGATGCCGCTGGCGATCACGATGGGGGTTGGCTCGAAGTCGATTCCGTACACGATGCCCGCAGTCGAAAACATCAACGGCCAGGCGATCACGCTTGCCATCAAGCATAAGGACAAGCGCGACCCGAAAGACTGGAAAGGCATGAAATTCGCAGTGCCTTTCGACTATTCGATGCACAACTATCTGCTTCGCTACTACGTGGCCGAGCATGGCATCGATCCCGACCAGGACATCCAGATCCGCGCGGTTCCGCCGCCGGAAATGGTGGCCAATCTGCGCGCCGACAATATCGACGGATTCCTTGCACCCGATCCGGTGAATCAGCGCGCCGTCTATGACGGCGTCGGCTTCATTCACGTGTTGTCGAAGGAAATCTGGGACCGGCATCCATGCTGCGCCTTCGCGGCATCCAAGGAATTCGTCATCGAAAGCCCGAATACATACGCCGCGCTGCTCAAGGCGATCATCGATGCGACGGCTTTTGCGCACAAACCGGAAAATCGCAAGCAAATCGCAGAGGCAATCGCGCCGGCCAACTATCTCAACCAGCCTGTGACCGTGGTCGAACAGGTGTTGACTGGCACTTTCGCGGACGGGCTCGGCAACGTGAAGAAGGTGCCCGACCGCATCGATTTCGATCCGTTCCCGTGGCAGTCGTTCGCGGTTTGGATCATGACCCAGATGAAACGGTGGGGACAGATCAAGGGCGACGTCGACTACGCCAGGATCGCCGAAGATGTCTTTCTTGCCACCGATACCGCCAAGCTGATGAAGGAGGTTGGGCTGGCCCCACCGGCGGCGACATCGAAGACTTTCGTCGTCATGGGAAAGACCTTCGATCCCGCGAAGCCCGAGGATTACCTCAAGAGCTTCAAGATCAAAAAGGTTGTCTGAATGAAGACGGCATCGCTGACCGGGCGCGCGGCCGTCGTTTCACTCGCGCTGTTGTTCAGTTTCCTCGTCGCGTGGCATCTCGCCACCCGCGACACGGGCACTTCGCAACGCATGGATCCGGAGTACGCCAAGTTGATGGGCGTGACCGCGACCCAGGGCAAGTCCGCGATGCCGGGCCCGATCGATGTCGGCGCCAAGCTCTGGGAGCATCTGCGCCGCCCGTTTTACGACAATGGGCCGAACGACAAAGGCGTGGGCATCCAGCTTGCTTTTTCGATCGCGCGCGTGCTCGCCGGCTATCTGCTGGCTATCCTTGTGGCCATTCCGGTTGGTTTCCTGATCGGCATGTCGCCGCTGATGAGCAAGGCGCTCGATCCGTTCATCCAAGTGCTCAAGCCGATCTCGCCGCTCGCCTGGATGCCGCTCGCGCTCTACACCATCAAGGATTCCAGCCTTTCGGCGATCTTCGTGATCTTCATCTGCTCGCTGTGGCCGACATTGATCAACACCGCGTTCGGCGTTGCCTCCGTGCGGCGTGAATGGCTCAACGTTGCAAAAACCTTGGAGGTCGGCACTTTGCGCCGCGCTTTTACCATCATCCTTCCGGCTGCGGCGCCGACGATCCTCACCGGAATGCGGATTTCGATCGGCATTGCCTGGCTGGTCATCGTTGCGGCCGAGATGCTCGTGGGCGGCACGGGCATCGGGTATTTCGTCTGGAACGAGTGGAATAACCTTTCGATCACGAACGTGATCACCGCGATCCTGGTGATCGGCATTGTCGGCATGCTGCTCGACCTGATGCTGGCGCGGTTCACGCGCCTGGTGACCTTTCCGGAGTGAAATATGACCGACCGCTTCATCTCCATCGAAGGCATTGCGCGCAGTTATCCGAAATCCGGCGGTGGATACACGAGCATCTTCGAGAACTTGTGGCTGTCGATGGACCGCGGAGAATTCATCTGCGTGATCGGGCATTCCGGCTGCGGCAAAACAACCGTTCTTAATATTCTTGCCGGACTCGACACGCCCTCGAATGGCGCCGTGATCGTTGACGGGCAGGCGATTGAGGGGCCGAGCCTCGATCGCGCGGTCATCTTTCAGAGCCATGCGCTGCTGCCGTGGCGCACGGTTCTGGGCAATGTCGCTTATGCGGTGTCGTCCAAATGGCGCGATTGGAAGACCGCGAAGGTCAATGCGCATGCGCAGAAATTCATCGACCTGGTCGGTCTCAGCGGTGCTGAGCACAAACGACCCGCCGAATTGTCCGGAGGAATGAAGCAACGCGTCGGCATAGCCCGCGCACTGTCGATCGAGCCAAAGATCATGTTAATGGACGAGCCATTCTCCGCGCTCGATGCGCTTACGCGCGGCACCTTGCAGGACGAAGTGCGGCGGATCTGCCAGGAAACCGGGCAAACCGTGTTCATGATCACGCACGACGTCGACGAAGCAATCTATCTCGCCGACAAGGTGGTGCTCATGACCAACGGCCCCGGAGCGGTGTTGGCGGAAATCGTCGAAAACCCTCTCCCCAAAGAACGCTCACGCAATGACTTTCACAGACATCCGCTTTATTACGCGACGCGAAACCACATTCTTGATTTCCTGGTCAGCCGCAGCCGCAGCTTCATCGAAGAGGCTCGTGGCGTCTACAATCCGCGCGAGGTGCCAGTCGTGCGGCCCGGGCTGCCTGAACCCACGATCGCCGCGGTGCAGGACGCATCGGCTATCACGAGCCGCAGCCAGCAAGCGGCTGCCCACTGATCTCTATTGAGGAGGAAACATCATGAAAAGGTCCGATCTCACCGAAAAACTTCTCGACATCAAGCGAGAGAAGGGCTGGACGTGGAAATATATCTGCGAGCAGATCGGCGGCATGTCGCCGGTGATGGTTACCGGTGGTGTGCTTGGCCAGCAGAAAATGACCAAGCCGATGGCGGCCGCCGCCGCCAAGCTGTTCGGTCTGTCCAAAACCGAGGAGGCCCTGCTCAACGAGGTCCCGATGCGAGGCGCCGGCACGCCGATGCCGCCCACCGATCCGCTGATTTATCGCTTTTACGAACTGGTGATGGTGAATGGCCCGGCCTGGAAGGCGCTGATCGAAGAGGAGTTCGGCGACGGCATCATGTCCGCTATCGATTTCGATATGACGATCGAACGGCAGCCCGATCCCAAAGGTGACCGCGTCAGGATCGGGATGACCGGCAAGTTCCTGCCGTTCAAATACTACGGCGCCACCGGCAATGCGCTCGCCTATGGCTTGAAGGAAGCATAATCGTCAGCTTTTACGCTTGCGGGCAGGCTTCTTCGCTTCGGCGCCGACGAGCACCTGCGGCCCGAGGTCGCGGATGCGCGTTGTGCCGGTGAGAGCCATCGCGACACTGAGCTCCTTCTGGAGAATGTCGATCGCCTTGGCGACCCCGGCCTTGCCTGCGGCCCCGAGCCCGTAGACGTACGCGCGACCGATCAGGCAGGCGCGCGCGCCCAGCGCAAGTGCGCGCAACAGGTCGGCACCCGTCCGTATCCCGCCATCGAACAGGACTTCGGTATCGGATCCCACCGCTTGCGCAATCGCCGGCAGCGCTGAAATTGACGAGGGTGCGCCGTCAAGCTGCCGCCCGCCATGGTTCGACACAACGATGGCGTCCGCGCCGAGCTTGACGGCTGTCCTGGCATCTTCGACATCGAGAATGCCTTTGATAATGATTTTGCCCGGCCAGACTTTCTTGATCCACTCGACATCCTTCCAGTTCAACGCCGGATCGAACTGACTGTTGGTCCACTGGGCAAGGGAGGTGATGTCTTCCATGCCTTCCAGGTGGCCGGCGAGATTGCCAAATGTCTTGCTTTTGCTTTTCAGAATGCTGAGCGCCCACCGTGGTTTCCTCGCCATCTCGATAACGTTGCGCAAACGCATTTCCGGCGGCACCGTCATACCGTTGCGGATGTCGCGATGGCGCTGGCCGAGCACCTGCAGATCGACGGTCAGAACCAGCGCATTGCATTTGGCAGCACTGGCGCGCTCGAGAATATCGCGCGAGAAGTCACGGTCGCGGATGACGTAGAGCTGAAACCAGAATGGCCTCGAGGCAGCCTCCGCCACCTGCTCAATCGAGCAAATGGACATGGTGGACAGAGTGAAAGGAATGCCTGCCTCTTCAGCTGCCTGCGCCGCCAGTATTTCACCGTCGCCATGCTGCATCCCGCACAATCCGATGGGCGCAAGCGCGAATGGAGCACTGATATTCTGTCCGATGATGGTCGTGGCGAGGCTTCGGTTCGACACGTCGACCATCACGCGCTGGCGCAGCTTGATCATCTCGAGATCGGCGCGGTTCGCGCGCAGCGTCTCCTCGTTATAGGAGCCGCTGTCGACATAGTCGAAAAAAGCTTTCGGAACTTTGCGGCGGGCAACGTCGCGCAGGTCTTCGATGCAGGTGATGGTCTTCATGGAAACGGGTTTGGGTATTGATCAACATTTCGGTAGCACAGTGCCGCCGCACGATGAAATGGCGGTTTTGCTACCGATGGCCGGGCGAATTAGCGTTAACGGACCCCTTAAGGTTCTTCACAATTTTTGAGGCATTTCCACTCACTTGGCCCTATTATCAGGCGTGTGGAGGAGGCTTGGCCGTCCGTCAAAAGCGGGCTAATCAGCGCGCAACCTGTATCTTTGGGCGTCGGGGATTGTTTCATGGTTCGTCGTTATTTCGGGACCGACGGTATTCGCGGCCTCGCCAATCGCGTGATTACCCCGGAACTGGCGCTAAAAGTGGGACAGGCTGCCGGCCTCGTCTTTAGAAACGGCGATCATCGGCATCGCGTCCTGATCGGCAAGGACACGCGGCTGTCCGGGTATATGATCGAGACCGCCCTCGTCGCCGGGTTTACATCGGTCGGAATGGATGTGCTCCTGACCGGTCCCATCCCAACGCCGGCGGTCGGCATGCTCGCCCGCTCGATGCGCGCGGACCTCGGCGTCATGATTTCGGCGTCACACAATCCGTTCGACGACAATGGGATCAAGCTGTTTGGACCGGACGGCTACAAGCTCAGCGATGAGACAGAAGGCAGAATCGAAGATCTGCTCGATTCCGATCTTGGCAAGCAACTCGCGAAAAGCGCCGATCTGGGACGCGCGAAGCGCATCGATGGCGTGCAAGACCGCTACATCGAGTTTGCCAAGCTGACCTTGCCAAAAGCGGTGTCGTTCGAAGGGCTTCGGGTCGTCATCGATTGTGCCAATGGCGCGGCCTATCGCGTGGCGCCTGGCACTTTATGGGAGTTGGGCGCCGATGTGATTTCCATCGGCGTCGATCCTGACGGGCTTAACATCAACAAGGACTGTGGTTCCACCGACCTTGCCGCGCTATCGCGCAAGGTCCGCGAAATGCGGGCCGACATCGGCATTGCGCTCGATGGCGATGCGGATCGCGTTCTGATCATCGACGAGCGCGGTCACGTGGTGGACGGAGACCAGCTCCTTGCGGTTATAGCGGAAAGCTGGAAGGACGACGGCAGGCTCCAGCGTCCGGGCTTGGTTGCGACGGTGATGTCAAATCTCGGGCTTGAGCGTCACCTTGCCGGCCTGGGGCTCGAGCTGGTGCGCACGCCCGTCGGCGATCGATATGTGCTCGAGCACATGCGCACACATGGTTACAATGTTGGCGGCGAGCCCTCCGGTCATATCATTCTGTCTGACTACACGACGACTGGTGATGGCCTGATTGCAGCGCTGCAGGTGCTGGCGGTGGTTAAACGCGGCGACAAGCCGGTCTCCGAACTGTGCCATCGTTTTGAGCCGCTGCCGCAGGTGCTGAAGAATGTCCGCTACAAAAAGGGTGCGCCGCTTGACGATGCGCAAGTCCGCTCTGTGATCGCAAGCGCCGAACGCAAGCTGGGCCATGGCGGACGTTTGATTGTCCGTCCGTCAGGTACCGAGCCCGTGATCCGAGTCATGGGCGAGGGTGACGACAGAAATCTCGTCGAATCGGTCGTGGATGATGTCGTCGAAGCGCTAAGCGAACTTGCAGCCTGATATCCTGATCTATTCGCGTGCAGATTCCGGATTGTAAGCAATTTCTTAAAATTCGTGGATGCGTTTATTCCTTGCACCTCAGGCACTTGGCCTGCGCCGTTAAGATCAATTAACGAGCGTAGTTAATAAACAAGGTTAAGTGGCGATTAAGGATTTGCTGCCATCGTCCCGTTCGGGCGTCGTGTGCAACCAGCACGACTGTGGAAATGGGGGCTGTGGTCATGAGTGGGGCGACTCTACAATTCCGTGCTGGCCTGCGCAGGCGCCCACACAAATTTTTGCTCTGCTCCATCGCAATCTGTTCGGCACTGGCTGCTCGGTCAGTGGACGGCGCGTGGGCGGCGGACTGGCCGGGAGCGGCACCTGTTTTGCGGGGCACGGTCTCGCCGGGCTATGTCCGCTGGGATGGCTGGCAAGCGGGCATTCAAGCGGGCTTCGGCAATATGAATGCCGACTTCGGCAAGAGCACGAGTTCGATGGTGGCATTTATACTGCGCAATTCAACGTTGGAATCGGAGGGTCATCCATCGAGCTGGACGACGTTGCCAAAGAATACAACGACCGGTCCGGTCTTCGGAGGGTTCGTCGGTTACAACTGGCAATGGAGCGAACTCGTTGTCGGGTGGGATCTCGCCTACAAGCGCCCGGCGAGCCTGAATTCATCGACGAGCGATTCGCTTCGTCGCTTATTCGATACCTCCGACAGCGTCCGGCACGATGTGACGATCGACGCGCAGGCCTCGTTCAAGCTCGTTGACTATGCGACTTTGCGGGGAAGAGCCGGATATGCGTTTGGTGAGTTCCTTCCCTATGCGTTCCTTGGCGCCGCGGTCGGACGCTTCAATTACCAGACGAACCTAAGCGTGACGGACACCATGACGAACCTCGCAGTGAGCCCCCCGTGCCAGGAGACCTTGGGACGTTTCAACAGTCAGCCACTGCCGGGCAAAAGAACGTCTACGTCGGCGGTCTCGCAACCGGTCTTGGCATCGACTGGGCGATTACGCCCGGCGTGTTCCTGCGGGCCGAGTGGGAGTACGCCTTGTTTGGTCCGGTTAACGGTACGCGATCCAATACCAATACCGGTTTCGTCGGCCTCGGCGCGCGCTTCTAGCATCTCTTTATAACCCGCGACTCACCGTTTGCGACGCTCAGGCTTGCCGCCTGGGCCGCGAGAGTTGACCGGCGTCGACAAGTCGCCTATGTCCGCCAGTGGGACACCCCTCCCCAACGAGGGGCGCCTATCTGGAAGGATAGACACATGGCGACAACCAAGCCCGGCGTGCGGCCGGCGACTCCGCACTTCTCGTCCGGCCCATGCGCAAAGCGCCCTGGCTGGAGCCTCCAAAACCTGACAGACGCACTTCTCGGACGCTCGCACCGGTCAAAGGCTGGCAAGGCGAAGCTCAAGCGCGCGATCGACCTTACGCGCGAAGTGCTTGAAGTGCCGGCGGACTATCGCATCGGCATCGTGCCGGCGTCGGATACCGGTGCGGTAGAGATCGCACTGTGGTCGCTTTTGGGTGCGCGGCCGGTGACAATGTTGGCCTGGGAATCCTTCGGCGAAGGCTGGATCACCGACGTCGAAAAGCAGCTCAAAGTCAAAGATCTTGCAATCGTCCGGGTGCCTTACGGCGAATTGCCCGAGCTTGGAAAAGTTGATTTCGCGAACGACGTTGTCTTCACCTGGAACGGCACCACCTCCGGCGTGCGCGTGCCGAATGGCGACTGGATTCCGGCGGACCGCAAGGGCCTGACGATTTGCGACGCGACCTCGGCGGTGTTCGCCATGGACATGCCCTGGGACAAACTCGATGTCGTGACCTA
>DAISKM010000125.1:0-8606 GCA_036820945.1 Pseudolabrys sp. | reverse complement strand
AACATCCCCCCGCCCCCGAGTGCCGGCCGTCCGCTCGCGCAAGCCTCAGCCACGCTCGATGATCTGCGCGCGGGGCGCATCCTGGGGCGGGTGGTGTTGGCTTGCTAAGGCTTGGTCAAGCCGGGCCACGACAATTTGATCGCTCTACAGCTTTGCCTGCAAGCCGCGAACGAAGTCATAGAGGCCGGGCTGACGCGCACGTTTCAGCCGTTCGGCGGCGAGAATCGCCTTTACCTCCTCGAAGGCTTGATCGATATCGCGATTGACGATCACGTAATCGTACTCGGCCCAGTGACTCATCTCGTCGGCAGCCTTGGCCATTCTACGATGGATGGTCTCATAATCATCCTGCGCTCGTGCGTGCAGACGCCGCTCCAGCTCAGGAATCGTTGGTGGAAGCACGAATACACTCACCAGATCACTGCGCGCCTTGTCACGAAGTTGTTGGGTGCCCTGCCAGTCGATGTCAAACAAGACGTCGCGGCCGGCGGCAAGTGACTCCAACACCGGCTTGGCCGGCGTGCCGTAATAATTGTCGAACACCTCGGCCCATTCCAACAGCTCATCCTTATCCACCATGGCATCGAAACGTCGACGGTCGATAAAGTGATAATCGCGGCCGTCTTTCTCGCCGGGCCGCATTTTGCGCGTTGTTACCGAGACAGACAGGTTTACGTCCTTGTCTTCCTCGAGCAATTTGCGTGACAGCGTTGTCTTCCCGGCACCCGAGGGCGATGACAGGACAAGCATCAGCCCGCGTCTCGCGACCGCTGCGTCATTTTTCGAACGATGCGCCATTCAGATCACTCGAGATTCTGCACCTGTTCTCGGAATTGCTCGATCACGCTTTTGAGCTCAAGCCCGATATTGGTCAGTTCGACGTCGTTCGCTTTGGCAGTAAGCGTATTCGATTCGCGATGAAGCTCCTGCGCGAGAAAATCGAGCTTGCGGCCGATCGGGCCGCCATCGGCGAGAAGTTTTTTCGCCTGCCCTATGTGAGATGAAAGCCTGTCGAGCTCTTCGCGGATATCGGCTTTGGCGGCTAGCAGGATTGCCTCCTGATACAGGCGATCAGTGTCGAAACGCTCCGACGTCGAAAGGAGTGCCGTAACCTGCTCGAGCAGCCGCGCCCTGATCGCTTCCGGCTTGCGCCCCGGCGCTTTTTCAGCGCGCGCGGCGAGTGCTGCGATCTCGTCAAGCCTTGCGCCCAACAGCTTTCCGAGAGTGGCGCCCTCTCCGCGTCGCATCGAAATCAACTCGGCGAGGGCATGATCGAATGCGGCGGCGATGGCGGCTTCGGCTGCGCGATGGTCTTCCTCCCGCTCATCTTCCTCGGTGACTTCGATCACGCCCTTAAGCGAAAGGATGCCGTCCAGACTGGCCGGAGCGGCGTCGACCTTCCCCGACAGGCTCCTGAGCGTCGAGAGAACCGCGCCGAGTACCGGCTCATTGATTTTGGCCGTCGGCTGCACGCCTTTGCGCTCGACGGAAAGATTGGCGTAGACCGTGCCGCGTGCGAGCTTTTCCGCAGCCCGGGCGCGGGCGGGCACCTCGACCGCGTCCCATCCCGGCGGAAGGCGGAAGCGCAGGTCGAGACCCTTTGCATTGACGGATTTGATCTCCCAGGTCCAGGCATAGGAGCCGGCGACCCCGTGGCCGCGAGCAAATCCGGTCATGCTCGACAGAGCCATAGGCGATCTCGTTTGTTGCCTGCGTGAAGCGCGGCGACCTTAGCCGCGTGAGGTTGCCCTCACAAGCCTACTGCCTGATGGGTGAGCCCGCGGCCGGCGACGCGCCATGTTCAATGCTCCGCAGGCGCGCGACATTCTTCTGATGCTCCGCGTAATTGTCCGAGAAAACGTGGCCACCGCTGCCATCGGCGACGAAATACAATTCCTTGGTGCGGGCGGGGTTCGCAGCTGCCTCGAGCGAGGCGCGGCCGGGGTTCGCAATGGGTCCGGGCGGTAGGCCATCCACGACATACGTATTGTATGGCGTTGGCTGCTCAATCTCGCTCCTCAAAATGGGACGGCCCAGCGACCCTTTGCCTCCGGTCAACCCGTAGATGATGGTGGGGTCGGACTGAAGTCGCATCCTGCTTTTCAGCCGATTGACGAACACGGCGGCAACCCGTGTGCGCTCCTCGGATCTGCCGGTTTCCTTCTCCACGATCGATGCAAGCGTGATCAGCTGCTCCGGCGTTTTGATCGGGAGATCGGGCATCCGGCGTTCCCACACCTCCTGCAGCACGCGTCGATGCGCCTGTTGCATGCGCTGGATGATCTGCTCGCGCGTCATGCCGCGGGTAAATTTGTAGGTTTCCGGAAGCAGCGTGCCCTCGCGCGGTATTTCCCTGATCTGTCCGGTAAGAACGTCGTTTTCCAGAAGGCGGGCAACAATCTGTTCGGAGGTCAACCCCTCCGCAACCGTCAAGGCGTGCTGGATCACCTTGCCTTCAGTGATCGTATCGACAACCTCGGCAACGCTCGCCTGTTTGCTGAATTGATATTCCCCATATTTAAGCTCGCCACGGGCTTTGAGCACAATCACTCCGCCCATGAACACATATGGCTGATCAATCACGCCCTCGCGCTGCAGCAGGTCCGCAATGTCCCGAATGCCCAGACCGCGCGGAATAGTGACCAATTTGTCCTCGGCCAGCGGCCCAGGCGCTTCGAATCGTTGCTTGCCGATAAACAAAGCCGCGCTAACCGCAATTGAAACCACGATTAGCGCTGTGAAGATCGCGTTGCCGATTACCACAATGGGATGGCGTACGCGACGCGAGTGGCGCTTGGGTCCAGGTATTCTTTCGGGCTCGAGCGCGGCGCGCGGGCTTCGCGGCAACGATGACTTGGCTGCAGATGGGCCATTTCCGCCTATCGGCGGTTGATTTGCGTTCACCTGAGCCACTCCCGCGTCGGCACCGATACCGTCCCCTGTCCCATACCCTCCACGGCGGCACGAAAATTTCAATCGCTTTCGCGACCTTAGAAAGAATTATGGCGAAAGCTTGGGGTGCTCTGTGAGGCGGTCTCCTAGGCGGCGTAGCGGCGAAAGATGAGCGAAGCGTTTGTCCCACCGAACCCAAAAGAATTCGATAGCGCGGTGTCGACCTCGCGTTTGCGCGCCTGATGGGGCACGAGGTCAATAGGCGTGTCGACGGAAGGGTTGTCGAGGTTGATGGTAGGCGGGGCAACTTTGTCGCGAATCGCGAGGATGGAGAAAATCGCTTCAACGGCTCCAGCCGCGCCAAGAAGATGTCCGATACAGGATTTGGTGGACGACATGGACATCCGGCCGGCGGAATTGCCGACCAGCTTCTGCACAGCGCCCAATTCGATCTCGTCGCCGAGCGGCGTCGAGGTGCCGTGCGCGTTGATGTAATCGATGTCCCCGGTTGAAATGCCGGCTCGGCGAATGGCGGCGCTCATGCAGCGCAGAGCACCGTCGCCGTCCGGCGATGGCGCCGTAATGTGATAGGCATCCCCCGACAAGCCGTAACCGATAAGCTCGGCATAGATCTTCGCGCCGCGCGCTTGGGCGTGCTCTAACGATTCCAGCACCACCATCCCGGCGCCTTCGCCCATCACAAAGCCATCCCGGTCCTTGTCGTAAGGACGCGAGGCCCGCGTCGGATCATCATTGAAGTTCATGGAAAGTGCGCGCAGCGCTGAAAAGCCCGCAAGCGATATTCGGTTTACCGGCGATTCCGCTCCGCCGGCTACCATCACTTCGGCATCGCCGAAAGAGACCAGACGGGCAGCGTCGCCGATAGCGTGCGCTCCGGTCGAGCACGCGGTGACGACCGCGTGGTTCGGTCCTTTCAATCCGAATGCAATCGATACGAAGCCGGAAGCCAGATTGATGATGCGGCCCGGTATGAAGAACGGCGACACCCGGCGCGGACCCTTCTCGTGCAGCGCTATGGCGGTTTCCGCAATGCCTTCGATCCCGCCGATGCCCGAACCGATCAAAACCCCGGTCTCTGTCTGATCCTCGTAACTCTTGGGATGCCATCCGGCATCGTCGAGCGCCTGGCGAGCAGCGCACATTGCAAAGACAATGAACTCGTCAACCTTGCGCTGTTCTTTCGGCTCCATCCACTGTTCAGGATTATAGGTCGCGTTCGAACCATCGCCCCGTGGAATTACGCAAGCAATCTTGCAGGCGATGTCCGAGACATCGAAATGGTCGATTTTCCTAGCGCCGCTTTCGCCGTTGAGCAGGCGCGTCCAAGTCGGCTGCACGCCGCAGCCGAGCGGCGTCAGCATTCCCAATCCTGTGACGACGACACGTCTCATACCCGGCTCCGCGCGAAATTATTGCGCCGCTGCACTGCGCAGCTCAATAGCCAACCTGGCAAAGCGATTGAGCAGCGCCCGAGCCCGCTTGCTCAGCTTTTTGCGTTCTTTTCGAGAAATTTGACCGCGTCGCCGACGGTCAGGATCGTCTCGGCAGCATCATCGGGAATTTCGCAGCCGAATTCCTCTTCGAAGGCCATCACGAGCTCGACCGTGTCGAGGCTGTCGGCGCCAAGATCGTCGATGAAACTCGCTTGATCGGTCACCTTGTCGGGCTCCACGCCCAGGTGTTCCACGACGATCTTTTTCACCCGCTCGCCAATGTCACTCATCGTTCCAACCTCGTGCTTCTTAGATTGGGCCGCGCTCCAAGTCTGGATCGCAACCTTCGCGGTATGGCCTCGTCGTGTTTGACGGTGATGAGACGATCCCCAATTGCGGAATATCGTGAACGACTTCCGCGATTAGCCGCCCCAGCCGGGCCAAAGTTCGGTTACCATACTTCAAATGCGTTGACTAGCGCGTGAACGCGAGGCGAGCAAGCCCTGAAAGGCAGCATTTCCGCCTTACTTCTCGCATGAACTTCGCGAGACCTCCCTCTTGACCACAACGCCCTAGATCATGGCCATCCCGCCGTTCACGTGTATGGTTTGACCGTTGATGTAAGCGGCTTCGTTCGAGGCCAGGAAAACCGCGGCTGCGGCTACGTCGTCGGGAGTGCCTAGCTTGGCTGCGGGAATACGCGCGAAAATGGCCTCGCGCTGCTTCTCGTTGAGCTTGTCGGTCATGGCTGAGGCGATCAGGCCGGGCGCAATGCAATTGGCCGTGATGTTGCGTTTGGCATATTCGGCGGCAACCGATTTTATCATTCCCACCATGCCGGCTTTGGAGGCGGTGTAGTTTCCCTGCCCCGGATTGCCGGTAAATCCTACCACCGACGAAATCGCGATCAGACGACCCCAGCGGCGGCGCATCATGCGCGATACGGCGGCACGTGTCAGTCGAAACGTGGCCGTGAGATTGACCGCGATAACCCGGTCCCAATCTTCGTCGCGCAGTTGCACGAACAAGTTATCGCGATTGACCCCGGCATTGGCGACCAAAATATCCAGCTTCTCCATTTTTTCTTCCGCGCTAGGCACGAGCGCCTCCACTGCGTCTTTGTCCGCGAGATCACAGGGCAAGACATGCACGCGATCACGCAGCGCAGCCGCGATGTCATCGAGTGCGTCTTTGCGCGTGCCGGAGAGCGCCACGACGGCACCTTGGGCATGCAAAGCGCGCGCGATTGCGCCACCGATCGATCCGCTCGCGCCCGTCACCAACGCCGTCTTGCCGGTCAAATCAAACATCATGGGATCTTCCCCGCCTTGAAGGAGGCGACGCCCTCCGGGCTGCCGATCGCACTGGTATTGGCTCCATTGGCAATCCGCTTGATCAAGCCGCTGAGCACCTTGCCAGCACCGACCTCATAGAAATTCGTGACGCCAGCGCCGGCCATGTACGCAATCGACTCACGCCAGCGGACCGTGCCGGTCACCTGGGCGACCAGCGCGCGCAGGATCTGCGCCGGATCCTGCACCGGCGAGGCAAGAACGTTCGCAACGATTGGTACCGTAGGTGCTTTGATCGACACGTTTGCCAGCGCCTCGAGCATCACATCGGCAGCCGGCTGCATCAACGCACAATGGAAGGGGGCCGATACGGGCAGAAGCATTGCGCGTTTGGCACCTCTCGTTTTGGCGATTTCGACTGCGCGCTCGACCGCCTGCTTTGAGCCGGAGACGACCACCTGTCCGCCGCCATTGTCGTTGGCCGCCTGGCACACTTCGCCCTGTGCGGCTTCCGAGGCGACAGCCGAGGCCGCATCGAATTCTAGCCCGATCAGCGCCGCCATGGCGCCCTCACCGACCGGCACGGCTTTTTGCATCGCCTGTCCGCGGGTTCGCAGCAGCCTGGCTGCTTCAGCCACAGTGAATGCTCCCGCCGCGGCCAAGGCAGAATATTCACCAAGCGAATGACCGGCGACGAACTGTGCATCGCTCTTCAGCTTGAGGCCCGCTTCTTTTTCCAGCACCCGAAATGCGGCCAGTGAAACCGCCATCAGGGCAGGCTGCGCATTTTCGGTTAGCATAAGCGTATCGGCGGGTCCTTCGAACATGACCGTGCTGAGTTTGCCGTCGAGAGCGGTATCGACTTCGTCGAAAACATCCTGCGCGGCGGTAAAGTTCGCCGCCAGCGACTTGCCCATTCCAACAACCTGGCTGCCTTGGCCCGGAAATACAAAAGCGACTGACATGCTATGTCCGCTGGTCCCCCACCCATAAATCGGGCCGAAAGACACCTTCGCTGGCGGTCCTGTCAAGTTTTGCGACCGGAGGTAACCTTGCGACAAACACTTGTGAGTAGGATTTCCGGGTGAATTCGGCGAGCCAATGCACGATGAACGACCCGGTTACCGAGGATGAGCTTGTTCGGGCACGGATCGATCCGACCTTTCGCCGCCAGTTCCTAGCGCAAAATTTGAACCGGCTCCTCGAGGCGCTCAAAAAAATACGTCTGGCTCATCAGACCGATGACACCGCACGGCAAATCCGCGAAGGCGCCGACCTGGCCGTAAAGCTTGCCGATCGGCTTCAAAGGGACGAGGACGGGACGCACGCTGTATAGAGGCCGTATGGCGCGCGCGGATCGCAAAAGCGTGCAGCGTTGTGCCTTGCCTTTTCGGCAAAAAACCCTATAAACCCCGGGCTCCATCGATCCTGGTTGGGAGCTGAACGGACGGCCGGCCCGAATTCAAGCCGGCAGGACCTGTTGGTCTGGCGTCCCGTGCTTCCGCCTTCAGAGCATTCGAGCCTTTCCCCGAAGGGCTCGAGGGGCTTGGCGCCGGGATCGAGGATAGGGATTTTGAACAAGGGAAAGGCATTCATGCCGCTATACGAACACGTCTATCTCGCGCGCCAGGATCTGAGCGCGCAGCAGGTCGAGGACTTGACCACGCAACTGTCCGGCGTCATCGGGCAGATGGGTGGCAAGGTCACGAAGAACGAATATTGGGGCTTGAAGTCCCTCACCTACCGGATTCGCAAGAATCGAAAGGCGCATATGACGCTGCTCAACGTCGATGCGCCGGCAGCGACTCTCAACGAAGTCGAGCGCCAAGAGCGCCTTAACGAAGATGTACTGCGCTATCTCACCATCCGCGTTGAGGCACACGAGGACGGCCCCTCTGCGATGATGCGCAAGTCCGATCGCGACCGCGACGAACGCGGACGCGGTGAGAGGCGACGCCGCGACGAAGGCGGCGATAATGGCGAAGAAGTTGTGGTCGCGGAGGAATAAGCCATGGCATTCGCACCACAAGGCGGCGCTCGCCGACCGTTCTTCCGCCGTCGCAAGACCTGCCCTTTCTCCGGCGCGAACGCGCCGAAGATCGACTACAAGGACGTGAAGCTGCTGCAGCGCTACGTATCGGAGCGAGGCAAAATCGTTCCGAGCCGGATCACCGCGGTATCGGCGAAAAAGCAGCGCGAGCTGGCGCAAGCTATCAAACGCGCGCGCTTTCTCGGCCTGCTGCCTTATGTGATACAGTAAAACATTAGCGAGGCTTTCCGGTTACCGGAAAAGCCGATGGTTGGGGTGGAAGTTCGATCCGCCTCTAACCGCTCAAAAGGAGCGGGACAGCTCGTGATAATGCATCTGGCAGTTATAGGCATTGGCGCCGGGGCCGCAGCGGCCCTGCTGTTCGCGTCCGTGACGTCGGGCACGTTGCTGTCGATTCCGCTGTTCTATCTCGCGCCGCTCCCGATCATGATCGCCGGTCTCGGGTGGAGTCATTGGGCTGCACTGACTGCGGCTCTTGCCGGCTCGCTCGCCCTGGGCATCTTTTTCGGCGCCGTTTTTCTGTTTGTATTCATGGTCGGCGCCGGCATTCCAGCGTGGTGGCTCGGATACCTCGCTATGCTCGCTCGGCCTACAGCGCCGGCCGCGAACGCGCCCCCGTACCAGGCAGCATTCGAATGGTATCCCCCCGGGCGGCTGGTCCTGTGGGCGGCGTTTCTTGGTGCACTGGTTGTGCTTCTCGCGATTCCGAATTTTGGCACTGACGCTGAAAGTTTTCGAACAGGACTGCGCAGCGCGCTCAACACGATTTTGCGTACCCAGGTCGCCAGCCCCGGCAACGAGTCAAAAGCCGATCGGCTGCTCGATTTCCTGGTGACCGCGATACCGGTCGCGGCGGCGGTGTTTGCCACGATTACTAATCTGCTCAACCTTTGGCTGGCGACCTGGGTACGCAAAATC
>DAISKM010000124.1:0-8668 GCA_036820945.1 Pseudolabrys sp. | reverse complement strand
GCCCCCTGGCTTCAATATCGAGGTCTATGCCAGCGGTATTGCGAATACACGTTCGCTGCGTGTTGGCGACAAAGGCACTGTGTTCGTCGGCACCCGCTTGGGCAACAAGGTCACTGCCATCGTCAAGCAGGACGGCAAGACCGAGACCAAGACGATCGCGGAAGGGCTCTATCGCCCCAACGGTCTCGCATATCACAAGGGCACGCTCTACATCGCCGAGCTCTCGCAAATCTCCAAGATCGAGAACATCGAGAACGTGCTCAACAATCCGCCAAAGCCGACGGTGATCTACAAGGATTTGCCGAAGGACGAAGCGCACGGCTGGAAGTTCATTGCCATCGGACCTGACGAGAAGCTTTACCTTGAGGTAGGCCAGCCGGGAAACAATGTGCTGAACAGCGATGCGCACGGCCAAATCCGCCGTATCAATCTCGATGGCAGCGGCGCGGAAGTGGTCGCGAGGGGCGTGCGTCATTCGGTTGGATTCGACTGGAATCCGGTGAACAAGCAGCTCTATTTCTCCGACAATTCCCGCGATTGGCTGTCCGAGGATGTGCCGGAGGACGAGCTCAATCGAGTCACCAAGGTAGGCCAGCATTTCGGCGCGCCGTTTTGCTACCAGGGCAATTTCCCAGATCCTGAATTCGGCTGGGGGCGCTCGTGCAAGGAGTTCGAACCACCGGTCATGTTGACCGGGCCGCACTCGGCCGGCCTCGGTATGCGCTTCTACACAGGGAAAATGTTCCCGGCGAAATACAAGAACGCCATATTTCTGGCGCGCCATGGGTCATGGAATCGGTCGGTGAAATTCGGCGGCGACGTCATTGCCATCTTCCTCAACAAGGATGGCACGGTGAAATCGTCGGAACCTTTCATCACCGGCTTCATTGAAAACAACAACTACATCGGCCGTCCGGTCGACATGGAAATCATGGCGGACGGCTCCATGCTGCTGTCGGATGATTGGAATGGCGCGATCTACCGGATCAGCTATGGCAAGGCGCCGCGTGTTGCCGGCCGGTAACTTGAACGTGCGGCCGGGAGCTCCCAGCTCCCGGCCGGTTCGCGAATACGGAAAATCATGTCGATTTTAGTTTTTCCCCGCTGCATCTTCGCAGCGACAGCGCTTTTTTTTGCAGCTAATCAACCGCTGTTCGCGGATACGTTCGCGGAACGCGTCGCGCCCTGCCTCGCCTGCCACGGCGAGAAAGGCCATTCGGAGCAGCCGGTCGTACCTTCGCTCGGCGGACAACCGGCGCCATATTTACTAATCCAGCTTTATTTGTTTCGTGAAAACCAGCGCGCTTCTACCTACAAAAGAGGGGATCACATGATTGAGATCATGTCCGAGATGACAAAGGGATTCACGGACGACGATCTGCGCAAGTTCTCCGATTTTCTTTCCAGGCTGCCCCCACCGCCGGCGGTCAAGGATACGCCGGACCCCGCCCGAATGATGTCCGGCCGTGCGCTCATCAGCGAGCATCGCTGCAATAGTTGTCACAATCTCGATCTGACTGGCCGCGAAAGCGTTCCGCACATCGCAAACCAGCGCGAGGATTTTCTCGCCAAGACCATGCTCGAATATCGCGACAACATTCGGCACGGCTATGATGGCGTGATGGCGTCCGTTCTTGCGCCCGTCAGCGATCAGCAGATCGCCGACCTTGCTTATTACATTGCCCGATTCCAGTGAGCGCAAATTACGACGCATAAAAAACCGGGCCCCATGAGGGGGCCCGGTTTCAGTAATTGCCGACGTGGGGGCCGGCAATATCTTCCAGAGGGGAACAGCTGCCGGCCGGTGATTCTGGGAGGATATACCCGGCGCAACAGCGAGCCCCGAGTATGAGAAGCGTGCGGCAGTGCGACAACGCCAATCACCGCATGTCAGCCATGCGCAATCGCAAGTGTTGGGAATCGCACAATTCCACCGCACTTTCGCAGCCAAACCGACGACTTTGATTGTGGAATTTTGGTAACGGCTCAGAAGTGCCAGCGTTGCGCATTCGCAACCAGGAAGTCGCGGAATACCTGGATGCGAGCCACTGACTTGAGCTCTTCCGGATAGACAAAATAGGCATCGAGGGCGAGCGTGTCGGCGTCGCCGAACAGCTGCACCAGCCCGCCGTTTTCCTCAACCAGGTAGTCGGGTAGCACAGCGATGCCGAGCCCGCGCTGGCACGCGCGCAAGACGCCGAGCACATTGTTGACGGTGAGGTGCGGCGTGCGGGGATCTTTTCCGTCGCGGCCGATCTCAAGCAGCCAGCGCCGGTTCTGCAGATGCGCGGGCACCACGCCGCCGCCAAGAAGAACGATGCGGTGCTTGTCGAGTTCTTCGTGCGCCCGCGGCGTGCCGAATCGCTTCAGATAATCAGGCGAGGCGTAGGCATGGAAATGCACCGAGAACAGCTTGCGCTGGATCAGATCAGGTTGCGTCGGCTGCCTCAGCCGGATGGCGACATCGGCTTCGCGCATCGCCAGGTCCAGTTCCTCTTCCGAGGTGATCAGCGTGATGTGGATATCCGGATAGAGATCCAGAAACTCATCGAGGCGCGGCGTGAGCCAATGCACCCCAATACCCGGAGTGGTCTGTACCTTCAGCTCGCCATTCGGCCGCTCGCGGCTGTCGGTGAGCTTGGTGCGCGCCGCTTCGAGCTTCATGAAGACTTCGTGCGCGGTGCGATAGAGCAGTTCGCCCTGCTCGGTGAGAATCAGCCCGCGCGCATGGCGATGAAAGAGCGATACCGCGAGTTCTGTTTCCAAAGCCGATACCTGCCGTGACACCGCAGACTGCGACAGTCCGAGGCGCTCCCCGGCGTGGGTGAATGAACCGGCTTCGGCTGCGGCGTGAAAAACCTTCAGCTTGTCCCAGTCCATCGTGGAATTCGGTGTCGCCATGGTCTATTCGGCCGCCGCGCGCCGATGTTCGTGCGCGGCCAGGAACTTCTCCGCTTCAAGGGCGGCCATGCAACCTTGGCCCGCCGCCGTGACAGCCTGCCGGTAAATATCGTCGGTGACGTCGCCGGCAGCGAAAACGCCGGGTACCGAGGTCGCTGTCGAATTGCCGCTGGTGATGATGTAGCCCGACGGCTTCATCTTGATCTGCCCCGCAAACAGCTCTGACGCCGGCTGGTGGCCGATCGCAATAAAGACGCCGTCCGCGTGGCGTTCGGTCATGGTGCCCGTCCTGACGTTTTTGAGTCGGACGCCGCTGACTTTCAGCGGATTGTCGCCGCCAATGACGTCCTCAAGCACAGTGTCCCAGATCACTTCGATCTTGGGATTCTTGAACAGACGGTCCTGCAGAATTTTTTCGGCGCGGAATGCGTCGCGCCGGTGCACAACGGTGACCTTCGAGGCAAAATTGGTCAGGAACAGCGCTTCTTCGACCGCGGTATTGCCGCCGCCGACTACGACGACATCTTTGTTACGATAGAAGAAGCCATCGCAGGTGGCGCAGGCGGAGACGCCGTAACCCTTGAACTTCTGCTCGGACGGCAGATCGAGCCAGCGCGCCTGCGCGCCGGTGGCGATGATCAAGGCGTCGGCGAGATAGACGTCGCCGGAATCGCAGACGAGCCTGAACGGCCGCTGTGCCAGCTCTACTTTGTTGACGTGATCGGTGACGATGCGGGTGCCGACATGCTCGGCCTGCACCTGCATCTGTTCCATCAGCCACGGGCCCTGGATGACATCGGCGAAGCCAGGGTAGTTCTCCACGTCTGTGGTGATTGTCAGTTGGCCGCCGGGCTGGACGCCCTGGATCAAGATCGGTTCCAGCATGGCGCGCGCGGCATAGATCGCGGCGGTGTACCCGGCCGGACCCGAGCCGACGATCACGACTTTCGCGTGCGTGGTCTTTGCCATGTGTAAGGCCCCTGGATGGGCGCATCGGGGCGTTTTGTCGCCGCAGGCGGCCACAGATACCGCTCTTTTGCCCTGCAACATGTATGGCCTCCGGCTGAGCTATGCAAGATACGCAACCGTCGCGGCCCACAGCTTGAGCGATGACTCTACCCGCCCGATTAAGCCATCCGCGCAATATTCTTTCGCGAAATAATATTTCGCGGTATGAATGTTCTTGTTGCGCGAATGCCAAAGGTAAATCCGGTGCCTGCCCGTCTCGACGCGATCGATAGAAAAATCCTCAAAGAGCTACAGGCGGACGGCCGCATCACCAATGTGGAGTTGGCCAGCCGGGTCGGCATTTCCGCGCCACCCTGCCTGCGCCGCGTGCGCGCGCTCGAAGAAGCCGGATACATCAAAGGATACCGTGCGCTGCTCGACGAGAAGAAGCTCGGCTACGAGGTGACGGTGTTCGCAATGGTGCATCTCGCGAGCCAGGCGGAGGCGGTCCTTGTCGCGTTCGAGGAGTTTGTGCGCGCGCAGCCCCTGGTGCGTGAATGCTGGATGCTATCGGGCGAAATTGATTTCGTGCTCAAGTGCGTCGCGCCCGACCTGAAAACTTTTCAGGCCTTTGTCGAAAAGCTCACGGCCGCGCGCAACGTTCGCAACGTCAAGACGTCGCTCACGCTGCGCAATTCCAAGGATGCGGCCATGGTGCCGATGGAATGACTCCCTGGATTGCAGCCCTGGCCGTTTTACACGATGGATAGGCGCCGATAGCATCGCGCCATGACAATGGTTTTCATCGGCGCAGCCGCCGGGTTCGCAGGTGATCGCAGCGATGCCGGTGTTCCGGTTGTGTCCGCTCTCGCCACCCTTTCCGGACCGCGCTTTCTGATGTTCGAGACACTGGCCGAGCGTACGCTCGCGCTGTGCCAGCTCGAGCGTCGGCAAAACCCCCAGCGGGGCTACAGTCCCGCGCTCGAGCGAATGCTGCCGCCGGTTCTCTCGCGATGTCTTTCATCAGGCATCAGGATCGTCGGCAACTTCGGCGCCGCCAATCCGCCGGCGGCGGCTCACCGCATAGCGGAGATGGCGCGATCTCTCGGCTTGCGCGAGCCGCGCATTGCCATTGTCGAAGGCGACGACATAGCAGTCAGGCTTTCGGCGGCCGACCTCGCCGCCCGCGAAATCGGCGGCACCAGTCTTGCGCAAAGGCGCGAGATCATTTCCGCGAATGTCTATCTTGGCGCGCAACCAATTGCGCAGGCGCTCGATCAGGACGCCGACATCGTCGTAACCGGCCGCGTCGCCGATTCCGCGCTCGCGCTTGGCCCCTTGTTGCATGCCTTCCGGTGGCGCGCCGACGACTGGGATCGGCTCGCCGCCGGGACTCTTGCCGGGCATTTGCTCGAATGCGGTGCGCAGGTCACCGGCGGGTATTTCGCCGATCCCGGCTACAAGGACGTGCCCGATCTCGCGCACGTCGGTTATCCGATCGCCGAGATCGACCAGGACGGCGAGATCGTCATCACCAAGCCGGCCGGCACCGGCGGCGTCGTGGATCGCCTGACGGTCGTTGAGCAGCTGCTCTATGAGATCCATGATCCGTCGGCCTACCTTGCCCCCGATGTGATTCTTGACCTGACCGACGTAGACGTCGCCGAAATCGGCAAGGATCGGGTGCGCGTTTCGGGCGCGCGCGGCAAGCCGGCGCCGGAAACGTTGAAAGCCACCGTCTGCTTCGACAGCGGGTTGCTTGGGGAAGCCGAAATTTCCTATGCCGGCCCCAATGCACCAGCTCGTGCACAGCTCGCCGCAGATATCGTTCGCGAGCGCTTGCGCAAGCGCGTTCCGCGGCTGGAGGTGCGCATCGACGCGATCGGCGTCGTCAGCGTGTTGGGTGCAGGTCGGAGCCCGGAAGAGTTTCGTCAAGCGCAGGCGAACGACGTACGGCTGCGCTTCGCCGCGCAATCAACCGATGCCGGGGACATTGAAATGCTGCTCGATGAGGTCGAGGCACTTTATTGTGCCGGGCCGGCGGGCGGGGCAGGGGTGCGCCGTCGCATCACGCCGCGCCTTGCCAGCGCATCTTGCCTTATCGAGCGCAATTATGCGCAGCCACGCGTGACCATGCTGGGAGCGCAGGCATGACGCGCACTGTCCGCCTCCAGGAGATCGCCAATGCGCGAACCGGCGATAAAGGCAACCGGCTCAATGTTGCACTCGTGTGCCGCAATCCGGCCGACTATGCCGCGGTAGCAGCGCAAGTGACGGCCGAGCGCGTGGCCCAGGTGTTCGCGGCGCGCAAGCCCTCTCGCGTCGTGCGTTACGACCTGCCCAAGCTTACTGCATTCAACTTCGTTCTCGACGACGTGCTCGAAGGCGGCGTCAATGCCAGCATCGGTCTCGACGGCCACGGCAAGTCGCTGTCGTTCCTGGTGCTCGACATGTCGGTCGAGATTCCTGCCGATGTGCCGCGCCGGGCGCGAGCAGCAGAAACAATCGCTCCAGGGAGGTCATCATGAGAAAGCTGATCGCGAGTGCTTTGGCCCTCATAGGGCTGCTGGCAGCGCTCGGCGCCCGTGCGCAGGACGCCTATCCGTCACAGAACATTCGCTTCGTTGTGCCCTTCACAGCCGGCAGTGCGACCGACACGCTGGCGCGATTGCTTGCCAACCGCATGTCGATGACCCTCGGTCGCAGTATTTTTGTGGAAAACATTGCAGGCGGGAATGGCATTCCGGCAGCGCAAAACGTCGTGCGCTCGGCACCGGATGGCTACACCGTGTTCGTGACGTCGAACACGACGCATGCATCAAATCAGAGCCTTCTCAGGAAAGTGCCCTATGACGCGGTGAATGACTTCGAGCCGATCACCAAGCTCGGCACAATCACCCTTGCCCTGGTGGCTCATCCGTCGGTGCCGGCCAATGACGTCAAGGAGCTGATCGCCTACGCCAAGGGCAATCCGGGCAAGCTGACGTTCGGCGCCGGCTCGACATCGTCGCGCATGTCAGGCGAGCTGCTGAAGACTATGGCCGGCATCGACATGCTGTACGTGCCGTACAAGAGCAACCCGCAGGCCGTGACCGATCTGCTCGGCGGACAGATTTCGATCTTCTTCGGCGACGTCTCGACCGCGCTGCCGCCAGTGCGCGCCGGCAAGCTCAAGGGCTTTGCAGTGTCAGGGCTCAAGCGCTCGCCGCTCGCGCCCGACCTGCCGACGATCGATGAATCCGCCCTGAAAGGCTATGAACTTACCGCCTGGTTCGCGGCCTACGCGCCGGCGAAAACACCCAAGCCTGTCATCGACAGGCTCAATGCGGCGTTCCGCGAGGCGCTCGCCGACAAGGACGTATCCGAAAAGCTGCTCGCGGCCGGCATCGAGCCCGATACGGGCACTCCTGATGAGTTGAGAAAATTCCAGGCTGCCGAAACGCAGAAATGGAAGCGGATAGCGGCCGACGCCAGGATCGAGCCGGAGTGAAGGGCCTCTTGTCGTCATCGCCGGGCTTGTCCCGGCGATCCCGCTCAGGAGCGCTAGCCGTGCCCAATCGATCGAATTGGCCGACACAGGGCCGGCCAACCTGAGTGCCGGCCATGCCATCGCGATCCGTCATTGTCGGTCGTCTGCCCTCGGGCGTGATCCGAGGATGTTCCGGCGATCCCGATTTTGAAACGCAATGCCTCTCTAAGCGAGATGGCCGGGACGAGCCCGGCCATGACAGAGACGCAGCGGCGCGGCTGAGTGCTATCGCCACTCGATCTTCTTCACCGCATAGGCCTTGGCACCGCCCGGCGTGTTGACTTCGACCGAGGTGCCCTTGGTCTTGCCGATCAGCGCCTTGGCGAGCGGCGACGTGACCGAGATTTTGCCTTTCTTGGCATCGGCCTCGGGCTCGCCGACGATCTGCCACACCTTTTTCTCGTCGGTGTCCTCGTCAATCAGCGTGACGGTCGCGCCAAAGGTGACGGTGTCTCCCGACAATTTCGAAACGTCGATGATATCGGCACGCGCGAGCTTGTCCTCGAGCTCAGCGATGCGGCCTTCGTTGATCGACTGCGCCTCCTTGGCGGCGTGGTACTCGGCATTCTCCGACAGATCGCCGTGCGTGCGAGCGTCGGTGATCTGCTGAATGATGCGGGGCCTCTCGACCTGCTGGCAATGCTTGAGCTCGGATTCGAGCGCGGCATAGCCCTCGGCGGTCATCGGTATTTTGTCCATCGTCACATCTCCTCTTGGTCGGCGCCCGAAACAACCTGAATGACCTTCAGCGCCGCCAAGCCCCTTTCACCTCGAATCCCGTCAAATCGACTCGTAATACGACTCCGGCCACGGTCGCCCGCGATACCGGAGTCACCAACGAGGTCCGGTCAAAAAAGTCCCGTCGCGGCCAGCCTCACCTGATGCCGCGACCATGAACTTTCCGGCGTCACTCGTGCCGTCACCCGGGTCTTATCGGCCAAAAAGCCTTCAGCCCCGGCCGCCGAAGTAGCTTTGCAGCGCGCGTACCTCGAGGTCTCCCTCCAGATAGGCCTTGATGCCCTGCGCCGCGGCGACGGCCCCAGAAAGAGTGGTGTAGTACGGCACTTTATGCAAGAGGGCGGCGTGGCGCAGCGACCGGCTGTCGGCCAGAGCAGCTGCCCCCTCGGTAGTATTGAAAACCAGCTGAACACCGCCGTTTTTGATGGCATCCACGATATGGGGCCGGCCTTCCAATACCTTGTTGATCTTGGCGGCCTCGACCCCCTGTTCCGCCAGATAACGTTGGGTTCCCGACGTCGCGATGGTCTTGAAACCGAGGGAGGCCAGGAG
>DAISKM010000123.1:2636-8672 GCA_036820945.1 Pseudolabrys sp. | reverse complement strand
TGCGGCAGGAACATTTTGCCGGCGCCGAACAGATCGCCGACGATGTTCATGCCGTCCATCAACGGACCCTCGATCACCTCGAGCGGCCGCTTGGCTTGCTTGCGGGCTTCTTCGACGTCGGCCTCGACAAATTCCGTAATGCCATGCACCAACGCATGTGCGAGCCGCTTTTCCACCGGGTGCTCCCGCCACGCGAGATCGACCTCCCTTGCCTCTTGTCCCATGCCCTGGAATTTCTTGGCCAGGTCCAGGAGTCGCTCGGCTGCATCGGATCGGCGGTTCAGGACCACATCTTCGCAGGCTTCGCGCAGCTCGGCATCCAGGTCGTCATAAACCGCGATCTGCCCGGCATTCACGATGCCCATGTCCATGCCGGCTTTGATGCCGTGGTAGAGAAAGACCGAGTGCATGGCCTGACGCACCCGTTCGTTTCCACGGAAGGAGAACGACAGGTTCGAAACGCCGCCTGAGACATGGACGTGCGGCAGGTTCTTTCGAATCCAGCCCGCAGCCTCGATAAAAGCGGCGCCGTAGCTGTTGTGCTCGTCCATGCCGGTCGCGACGGCAAAGATGTTGGGGTCGAAGATAACGTCCTCGGGTGGAAATCCGACCTGGTTGACCAGGATGTCGTATGCGCGCTTGCAGATCGTCGTTTTTCGTTCGAGCGTATCGGCCTGGCCTTTTTCATCGAACGCCATCACGACCACCGCCGCGCCATAGCGGCGCACGGTACGGGCGTGATCGATGAAGGCCGCCTCACCTTCCTTCAACGAGATTGAATTGACCACCGATTTCCCTTGCAGGCACTTCAGGCCGGCTTCGATCACGGAAAACTTCGATGAGTCCACCATGACCGGCACACGAGCGATGTCGGGCTCGGCGGCAATCAGATTCAGAAAGGTCGTCATGGCCTGCTCGGAATCGAGCAAGCCTTCGTCCATATTGACGTCGATGACCTGGGCGCCGTTCTCGACCTGCTCGCGCGCGATCGACAATGCGGTCGGATAATCGTCGGCCGTGATCAACTTGCGGAACTTCGCGGAGCCGGTGACGTTGGTCCGCTCACCGACGTTGACGAAAGGGATTTCAGGCGTAAGCGTGAACGACTCCAGGCCCGACAGGCGCAAATGGCGCGGCACGTCGGGAATCGTGCGGGGCGCTTTGCCGGCGACGGCTTGCGCGATCGCTCTGATGTGCTCCGGCGTCGTGCCGCAGCAGCCGCCGACGACGTTGACCAGCCCGGCCTCGGCGAATTCGCCCAGGAGCTCGGCCATGTAGGCAGGGCTCTCGTCGTAGTAGCCGAATTCGTTCGGCAAGCCGGCATTCGGATAAGCGCATACAAATGTGTCGGCCACCCGCGCCAATTCGGCGATGTGCGCGCGCATCTCGCGCGCGCCGAGAGCGCAGTTGAGGCCGATCGTCAGCGGCCTCGCATGCCCCACGGAATTCCAGAACGCGGCCGGCGTCTGGCCCGACAGCAGGCGTCCCGAACGATCGGTGATCGTACCCGAGATCATGATCGGAAGGTCGACGGCACGTTGATCGCAGATCTCCGAAATCGCAAAGATCGCCGCCTTGGCATTGAGCGTGTCGAAGATCGTCTCGATCAGCAGAAGATCGGCGCCACCATCGATCAACCCACGCACCTGCTCACCATAGGCGATGCGCAGCTGATCGAAAGTGATGGCACGGAATCCCGGATTGGAAACGTCGGGCGAAATCGACGCCGTTCGGTTTGTCGGGCCGATCGCGCCGGCCACAAAGCGCCGGCGGCCGTCTTCGGTTTCGGCCTGCGCCGCGGCCTCCCGCGCAAGCGTTGCGCCCGCCTGATTGAGCTCGTAAGCGATGCCTTCCATGCCGTAATCGGCCTGGGCAATCGCAGTTGAGGAGAATGTATTGGTCGAGACAATATCCGCGCCCGCGCGGAAGTACGCCAGGTGAATATCGCGCACCGCATCGGGCCGGCTGAGGTTGAGCAGGTCGTTGTTGCCGCGCACCTCGCGGTTCCAGGCGTCGAAGCGCGCGCCGCGATACCCTTCCTCGTTGAGCTTGAGCGCCTGGATCATCGTCCCCATGGCGCCGTCGAGCACCAGGATGCGCTGTTTCAGGAGGGAGAGGAATTGGGATCGTACGCTCGTGTTGGACATGGTGACTCGCATCATCCGTTGGCGCTTCGCTCGGACATCCTCTCTCCTTGCGAGAGGGAAGGCGTTACGGGCCGCAGGCCCAGCAGATGACAGATCGCGAAGACAAGATCGGCGCGATTCATCGTGTAGAAATGGAACGTGGTGACGCCGCGGTCGAGCAGATCGAATACCTGCTCGGCTGCGACGGCGGCTGCTATCAGCTTGCGCGTGGCGCTGTCATTCTCGAGGCCCTGAAAGCGGTCGGCGATCCAGGCCGGCACTGAAGTACCGCAGCGCTTCGCGAAGTTGGTTGCCGCCTTGAAATTCTGAACGGGCAATATTCCTGGCACGATCGGAATTTCCACGCCTCGCGCGCGTACACGGTCGAGATAGCGGAAATAGAGATCGTTATCGAAGAAGAACTGGGTCATTGCGCGACTGGCGCCGGCATCGACCTTCGCCTTGAGCATGTCGATATCGGCTTCGACCGTCGGACTGTCGGGATGCTTTTCAGGATAGGCCGAGACCGAAACCTCGAAATCGGGGGCGATTCGCTTGATGCCGGCGACAAGATCGGCGGCATTGCTGTAGCCGCGCGGGTGTGGCGAATATTTCGTGCCGGCCCCGCCCACCGGATCGCCGCGCAACGCCACGATATGGCGCACGCCCGCGCCGCGATAGGTGCGCACGATGGCATCGATCTCGTCGCGCGTTGCGGCCACGCAGGTGAGGTGCGCAGCCGGAACTAACGCCGTTTCGGCCAGAATGCGTTTAACCGTTGCGTGCGTTCGCTCGCGCGTGCTCCCGCCGGCGCCATAGGTGACCGACACAAAGTCGGGCGCAAGCGGCGCCAGCCGTTCAATCGATTCCCAGAGAATCTTGTCCATCTCCTCGCTGTTGGGCGGGAAGAATTCGAACGTCACGCCAATCCGGCGGCGGTCAGCGCGTGCGAAGCGGCTCAGGCGAACAGGACTGTTCATCACGCTACCTCCCGACGATGCGGCGCGGCGATAAGCGCGCGCGTGTCGCGTGCGAGCCAGAGGGAGACCGCGATCTTGCCGTCCGACCCGGGCTCTGGCGCCAGCGACTTGTGCAGCACGGGCTCAAGGCCGGACGATGTCATCCATTGCGACACTGTCTCGCGCGCAAATCCCAGCCGACGATGTGCGAACTGCTCGCGCAGGAATTCCTGCTCGTGCGGAGCGAAGTCGACCACCAGCAGCCGGCCGCCCGGGCGCAGCACTCGCGTCGCTTCGTGAATCGCTCGCGCGCCGTCGTCGAGGAAGTGCAGCACCTGGTGCAGGATGACGACATCGAAAGAATCGTTAGCGAGCGGCAGATCGTATATGTCGCCCTGCCGCACGCTGCAGTTCTTCAGGCCCGCGCGTTCCAGCCGGTCGCGCGCCAGCTGCAGCATGTCGAGCGACAGATCGAGTCCAAGCCCACGCTCGATCTCAGGACCGAACAATTCAAGCATTCGTCCGGTACCAGTGCCAAGATCAAGCAGCGAGCGAAACGGCTTGTCGTCGAGCGCTGCGCGGATCGCGCCCTCTACGGCATCATCGGCCACGTGCAGCTTGCGGATGCGGTCCCATTGCGCCGCGTGCGCGCGAAAATAGGCTTGCGCCGCGGCGGCGCGCGCAGCCCGCACGGAGGCGAGCCGCGCGCGGTCGCGGGCGATGGTTTGGTCGGCAGGGTTAAGATGATCGATGAGCGCGCGCGCCACCGTCGCGCCATTGCCGTGCTCCGCCAGCCGGAAGAAGGCCCATGTGCCCTCGCGGAAGCGCTCGACCAGACCGGCTTCAGCCAGCAGCTTCAGATGGCGGGAAATGCGCGGCTGCGATTGGCGCAGGATGTCGGTCAGGTCCGAGACGGTCAGCTCGGCCTCGGCGACCAGCGCAAGGATCCGCAGGCGCGTTTCTTCTCCCGCGGCCTTGAGGGCGGAATTGAGTGCGTCAAAGCCAAGCCTGCTGCCGGAGCTCATGGACCACCATGTAAGTCCATATGGGCAAGTTCCCATTATATAAAGATATCTTTATACGTTTAAGCCTGTTCCCGCAAGCCCTGCGTTGCTGGGCTATGGACCGTCTTGCGATGTCATTGCCGCGCTTGGCCCAGCAATCCATCATGATTTTCGAGAGGGCGAGGTCTCGATGACCACCAAAGATTTTGGCATCCGCGAGGGCGAGAAGGCAGTCGAACTTCCGGCCCGCACCGACGCCGGTCTTTATTTCATCGGCCGCATTCATACGCCGTGGAAGGAGCGCAAGGATTGTCCGAAAAATGCGCGCGAATCCGAGGCGGTTTGCATTGTCGATGTCGATCCGCGCTGGCAGGAAGCCCTGAAGGACATTGAGACCTGCAGCCACATTGTCCTGCTGTACTGGATGGACAGATCGCCACGGAATCTCGTGTTGCAGATGCCCGCGCACCAAGGCGTCCAGCGCGGCACATTCGCGCTGCGCTCCCCTGCCCGGCCAAATCCTGTGGCGATGAGCGTCGTCAAGCTGCTGCGCGTCGATCGTAACCGGCTTTCCGTCGTCGGACTGGATTGCCTGGACGGCACGCGACTTATCGACATCAAGCCTTATTTCGCGTCCACCGACAGCGTCCCGGAAGCCGTCGTTGGCTGGCACGGGGTCAAGAATGAATAGGGAGTCCTCAGTCTCTCCCGGTCATGGCCGGGCATAGCCGTCTGACAGACGGCGTGCTTTCGCCCGCATATGTCCCGGCCATCCACGTCTTTGACTTGGCAGGGGTTGCAAACCGTGCCCGGCACCCAGCCTTCGCTCACTTCGTGAGCTTCGGCGGGTTTCGTTCCGCCGAAGCGCGAAGGCGGATAAAGCCGGGCATGACGGAAGGCAGCTGGAAGGAGCTAAATCCGATTTGCGCCAAATCGTTCCTGGCAGCTCGAAACAAAAGCCGGATCACCTCGCGGAACCAATCGAGCCCCTCGGCCATTTTCACGATCGAGACGGGAGGGAGGGAAACGCCGAGGGGTGTCATGTCCAAGCCAGTCAGGATTGCCGCGCTGATCGGCGCCGTCGCGCTCTCATGCGGTACCGCAAGCGCCGAGTCTCTCTTCGCCTTTCTCGCTCCTTCTTCTCCGACCCAAATCGCTCCGCAAGCCGTCGCGCCGGCACCCGCCGACGAGCGCGATGATGCGCAGCTCGATCCGCGCCTGAAAAGGCAAATCGTCAGCTATCCCAGCAAGGAAGCGCCCGGCACCGTCATCATCGATACTCCGCACACCTTGCTTTATTATGTTCTCGGCAACGGCAAGGCTATCCGCTACGGCATCGGTGTCGGTCGCGAAGGCTTCACCTGGTCCGGCGTGAAATCGATCGAGCGCAAGGCCGAGTGGCCTGACTGGTATCCGCCGCCCGAGATGGTTGCGCGGCAACCTTATCTGCCGCGCATGACGTCCGGCGGCCCTGGCAATCCGCTCGGCGCGCGCGCAATGTACATTGCCGGCACGCAATATCGCATCCATGGCACCAACGCGCCGTCTACGATCGGCCGACATGTATCGAGCGGCTGCATTCGTCTCGCGAATGAAGACGTGATCGATCTGTACGATCGCGTGCAGATCGGAGCGAAAGTGATCGTGCTGCCGCAAACCGCCGTCGCAAGATCGCAACAGGCGTTGCTGTCCAATGCCTATGCTCCGCAGCCGCAAGGCCCTGCGCAGGCGACGTGGAGCCGCATCCGGCCCTCCGGCCACTATTAGTATCTTCGCAAAACTCACCCAAATGGCCTGGCCTCGTGCCGGGCCATTTTTGCGCGCTTGTGTGTTGCCGGGGACGGTGGCTAAACCCATTGACCCGTTCATTCCCGCGTAAGCGGGAATCCAGCCTGGGTCCGCTTTCGCGGGGACGAACGGTGGATAGGAGAAATCACGTGCGTATTG
>DAISKM010000123.1:0-2626 GCA_036820945.1 Pseudolabrys sp. | reverse complement strand
GCCGCCGCCCTCGCGGCGGCAGCATCGGCCCAGCACAACCTGCCGTCGCCGCTCACTTCATTCGTCGGGCGCACGGATGAGCTAGCGCACTTGGCCGCGCTCCTGAACGGCGATGCTCAGCTCCTCACTGTGGTCGGCGCGGGCGGGGTGGGCGGTTATTTCGGCGCGCGGATGGCAGCGGCGGGGCACGATGTGTTTTTCATCGCCCGCGGCGCCCATGGCGATGCGATCGCGAAGAACGGATTGAAAATCGAAAGCGCGCTGGGCGACCTGCATCTGTCGAAGCCAAATGTCACCGACGACCCGGCAAAAGTCGGGCCAGTCGATATCGTGCTGTTCGCAGTCAAGCTGTGGGACACCGAGAAGGCGGCCGAACAGGCACGACCGCTGGTTGGCGAGACGACGCGCGTCATTACTTTGCAGAACGGCATCGACAGCGTGGAGCGCATCGCTCCCATTCTAGGCACCGAGCAGACTGTGGGCGGAGCCGCCTATATCGCGACCGTGATCGCCGCTCCCGGTGTCATCAAGCAGACCAGCCACTTTGCGATGATGCGTTTCGGCCGCGCCGACAAGAAACCCGACGCCACCCTGAAGGCTTTTGTCGATGCCGGGAAAGCCGCCAAGATCGATCTCGACATTGCTCCCGATATCCAGCGCGAGCTGTGGCAGAAGTTCATTTTTCTCACGGCCATGTCCGGCTCGACGGCAAGCCTGCGCTCGCCCATCGGCCCGATCCGGGACGACCCCGAACTGCGCGCATTTGTTCGCGCGCTCATGGATGAGGCTTTCGCCGTCGGCAAAGCAAAAGGCGTTTCGCTCGATGCCGCCTATCTTGAGGAGCGCATGAATTTCCTTGCCGGCAAAATCGAACCCGGCATGAAGGCGTCGATGGCGCACGATCTCGAGCGCGGCAACAGGCTCGAGCTCGACTGGCTGTCCGGCAAGGTCCGCGCGCTCGGCCGCGAGCTGGGCATTCCGACCCCGGCGAGCGACATCGTTTACACCGTCCTCAAGCTGCACCGGATGGGCTCGCGCTGACGGCTACAAACAAGCCCCGACGCAGGGCCGGTCGATTCCGCTGCCAACGTCGGCTTGAGTCTATTGGTTCGATGCCCGCAATCGACCCGGTGATGGCAGCATCGCGGCAATGACAATGGCGCCGCCGGCCGAAAGAACCGCGGCAACGATCAGTCCCACCTTGTAGCCGAACGCGTAGGAGGCAACATCCGCAGCGACCGCAATGCCGACAAGTTGCGCGATGCGGCTGACGGCGTTGTTTACGCCGGACGCCAGCCCCTGATCGGCATCCGCCACGCTCGACATTACCGAAGCCGTGAGCGGCGCCACCAGCACGGCGAGAGAGAGCCCAAGCAGCGCCATCGGGCCTACCACGCCGATCGCCAGCGATGCGGTTTCACCCAGGGCCAGCAAGACCAGTGCGAGCGCTGTACCGAGCGGCCCTGCGATCAACATCGCGCGGGCTCCGATCTTGTCCGCCATCGCGCCGAAGGGCTGTGACAGAAACCCGACGCCAAGCGTGAAGGGTAGAAAAACGAGGCCCGCTTCCGTTGGCGACAGGCGGCGTTGATCGATCAGTTCGAAGGACAAGAGGAAGAACATGATCCCGAGCGCCGTGTAGACCAGCAGCGTTGCAACGTTAAGTGCGACAAAGGCACGGTTGCGCGCAAGCCACGGAGGCGTCATCGGATGCGCGCTCGCGCGTTCCCACAGCGCGTAAGCTGCGAGCGCTGCAACACCCAGCGTCCCAGCCGTAACAATTGAAACGCCCTTCGGCATGCCAGGCTTGTCCGGGCCGGCCTGGCTCAGCGCCCAGGCTATCGCCCCGAGTGCGAAAGCCAGAATGGCGGCGCCCGCGAAATCGAAGCGGCGCGCTTCGTGCTGATCGGGCGGCGCATAGGCCATTAGCAGCGCAACGGCAATCAGCGCCAGCGGCGGATTGATTGCAAACACCCATTGCCAGCCAAAACTTTCGGTCAGCCACCCGCCGAGCACAGGTCCCCCAGCAGTCGTGAGCGCCGAAGCTCCGGCCCACACGCCGATGGCGCGATTGCGTTCTTCTTTCGGATAGGTCGCGCCGATCAGCGCCAGGCTCGACGGCGTCAGGATCGCCGCTGCGATTCCCTGCGCCACGCGGCACGCGACCAGCCAGTCGAGGGACGGTGCCAGCGCACAGGCCGCCGATGTCAGTCCGAAGGCGAGACAGCCTGCGATCAGCACGGTCGCCTTGCCGTAGTGATCGGCGAGCGCGCCGCCGGTCAACGTCAGCGCTGCCAGCGCCAGCACGTAGCCGTTGAGCACCCACTGCACGGAAGCGAAATCAGCGCCGAAATATTCGCGCAGTCTCGGCAGCGCGACCGATAAGGCCGAGCCATCGATGAATGCCATGGCCGACGCGAGCACGCAGGCGGCCAGCACCATGCGCCGGCGCTGTGGAGCGATTTCGCGTCCGAGCTCACGCGGGCATGGTTGGGCGGCAATAATGCCGCGGCCGCATGGCTCGACGAAGGGCTGTGCCATGCTGCGAGCATGTCATTGCCACCCGTGCCCGGGCAATCCATCAGACCGCATAGCGCTGGCTGTTTGCCGCGAGGCCTTCTAGGAT
>DAISKM010000122.1:0-8714 GCA_036820945.1 Pseudolabrys sp. | reverse complement strand
GCGCTTCAAGCCGTTGGCTGTTGTCAAAGGAGGTTCCGGTTGTGTTCGGCTTCGATGCCGACCGACTATAGCATCGGCCCCGCTCCGGCAAACTTTGGCGGGGCTCTGTGACCCTTTCAAGGCTGGAGGTTCAGTGGGTTAAGATTGCTGTGCATATGGCGGTCGGACGGGCGAACCCCCGCGATTTCCGCAATCATTTTCTTAATGATCGCCTCGCCGAACGCGCTGAAGTCCTTGGCTTCAAGCACAAAGCTGCCGGGCCCCCCGATTACATTGTCGCGATAGTATTTCTGCAGCCCGCCTGGTGGATTTGTGTGCTCGGGGTTCCATGGCAGCGGAGTTTCGCTCAGGATCGCCAGCCCGTTGATGTTGATGCCTAATGCCACTGCCTCATCGCGCGCGTGTGTGACGTCACGGCCGGAGTTGTTTGTGCCGTCACCCGATACATCGATGGTGCGACGTCCTGCTTCAAAGGGGGCGCGAGCAAGCTGCGCTACAGCTGCATCGATGCCTCCGCTGATCGACGTGCGATCGGCGTAAGAGCGTGGCGATTCAAGTAGCCGGTCGCCGAACGCCTGAGCGGTCGCCTGGCCATCGATCATCGTCCAGTCGATTACAACCTTCTGGTTTCCAAAGCCCGACCATTCCAGAAACAATACGCCGATACGGCCCTGCCGTCCCGACCGTATGGCCTCGAGGACGCGAGGATTGGCGAGAGCCGCCGCGTAACCTTCGCGTTGCAACTGGAATTTCTGGCTGTCGATACTGCGCGAGACATCAGCCGCCAGGACCAGAAGAAGATCGACGGACTGCGCTGCGCGTGTCGGCGAAGCGCCGAACGCTGCAAGAACAACCGCCAGCGTGACCGATATGCGGCGAAACAGTCGGCTCATAACGAGGAGCCTAGCCGATTTCGGAATTACTGCGCCAGCATCCGTGTGCTTGGGAATGCGATCTCGACCAACGTTCCATCACCGACCTCGCTCGCAATGCGCAGACAAGCGTGATTGGCCTCGACCAGGGCTTTTGTAATCGGTAGGCCAAGACCGGTTCCGCCGGGCCCCCAATGCATGGCTGAAGCGGGCTGACCGAAGGGCTGGAGAGCGGTCTGCAAATCCTTCTCGCTTATACCGGAACCGGTATCGCGGACACGCAGCACGACCTCCTGCTCGTCGGTCAACGCCGTTGAGACGATGACCTGTCCTCCGGCGCCCGTGAACTTGATGGAGTTGGACAAGAGATTTAGTGCAATCTGACGCATGGAGCGGGCATCAGCGATAACCTGCGGGAGGCTGGCGGAGAGCGCCGTACGAATGATGACCCGTTGGCGATTTGCCTGGTGCTGCATGATCGCGACGGATTGCTGGATCAGATCGTTCAAATTGACGCTTGTGAAGGCGAGCTCGAGTTTACCGGCTTCAATTTTCGACAGGTCCACGAGGTCGTTGAGGAGCGAGATCAGGTGGCCACCGGATGCATGAATATCCTTCAGGTACTGCCGATATCGCTCATTGCCGATCGGGCCGAAGCGCTCGCTCATCATCACCTCGGAAAAGCCGATGATAGCATTCAGCGGCGTGCGAATTTCGTGGCTGATCTTTGCGATGAACTCAGATTTGGCAATCGAAGCTTTCTCAGCGGCCTGTTTTGCGCTCGTCAGCTCCTCCGCAGTAAGCTTCCACGCGGTAAGGTCACGCAACACCGCGCACAGCTTTTCGCCTCCTTCGATGCGACCAATAGTGATGTATAGCGGAACCAAACCGCCCTGGCGGACGCGCCCGATCGCTTCGTAACCGGCATCGAGGACATCGGCGCCTGTGCTGTGGGCGATCCGGTCCAGATGCTGTGCCGCGGAGCGTCGGGTTTCCGGCGCCAGCAGATCGCCGAGCGAATGCTCGGTTAGATCGGAATACCCGAACAAAGCCTCGGCGCTGCGATTGGCGGAAAGTATGCGACCGGTTCGATCGATCACCAGCACGCCGTCCGTGGCAGTATCTAGGATTGCCCTGAGCTCGCGATTCTCTTCCTCGGTCCGGGGCGACGAGACGTTCGCCGAAGTTTCGTTCACATCGTTCACGCCCGCGCGCGTGTCGATCATCAGCACGAGCGCGCTGTCGTTGTTCCATGTTGCGCTGAACAAACGTCCCTCAACCGGCTTTTGCTTGCCGCTGACCGTGGCAATCGTGAGGGACTTCCCGGCGTTTTTCTTGTCCGAAGTTCTGGCCTTGCTTTCGATGAAAAGACTGTCGAGGCCGCCGGCCTCATTCAGGGCTTCCAGGGTGTGATAACCGGTCCAATCGAGGAAGGCGCGATTGGCATACATCAAAGTGTTCAGCCGATAGATCAGGATGCCGACCGGCAGACGATCGAGAATTGGCCGCGCGTCCTGAGCGTCGGAGGCTATTTTCAGCGGCTGCCGAACAGGCTGACTGATCGGGACATCCGGTTCGGAGCCGAAGTCGTCCGAAACAGGCGCGCGGGCCGCGGCTGACGTTCTCTTCAAGCGTTCGCTCAGCTCGCGGGCGAGCTCCTGAAATGCGCTTCGCTCGCGTGGATCCAATCTTGGTTCCTCCGAACGCGGCTCTGGAGCCGGATGGAAGGGAAGGACTTTGGATGTAGCCTCGATTGGCGGTGGTGTATCCGCAGAGGGCTCAGGCATGCGCCGCTGCCGTATCTGCTGCATCCGGTCTAGATCGCGACAAATGCCGAAACCGCGGAAACCCTTGAATTGCCGGTCTCTGTCGAAAACAGGCAAACCTGACATTTCAACGGGCAGGCGCTCGTCGGCATCATCCACTGGCCACATGAGGACGATGCCGCTGAATGTCTCGCGTGCTTCGATCGCGTTTGCGATTTGCCCCTGTGGATCGACATTCAGGGCTTGCGCAATGTCAGGCCAGCGGCGACCGAAAACACCCGCTGTGTTCGGCCCCAGCAGATCGGCGAATTCCTGATTTACGACGCTGAAGTGCGTATCGGCATCAGTTTGCCAAACAAAGCGGAAGGGAAAATGGTGCGGGTGCACTGCCGATGCCGGAAAATTCGGTTTTGGTGAAGATGCAATTGCCGTTGTGTGCTCGCGCGAACCGATGCCCGAACACACGATAGATTCGGTGAAGACGACAAGCAACGCGAAAGTCCGCCCCGCTCCAAGCCTAAGAACCTCGATGGGGCCGGCCCTAATGCTGCCTTCTGCGCTGCCATTGAGGCTTGCCTCGCGCGCGAGCTTTTCGGCGCCAAGCGCCAGGATGTCGCGCCGGGTGCCGAGCAGTATTTTTGCGGCGTGCTGCTCCTCGATCAGTTCGCCGTCAGCAGTAAACATCGCCGATGGTTGGGCGAGGTCCTGAAGCAAACAGCGTGCCTGATCAGGCAATGCAAGGTCGCGGCCAGCACGCTCTGTTGAGATGACGAGTGTCGCCGCACTGTTGTCTGCCAACGTGACGCGTGAGCATAGACATACCAGCACAGCCCCGGTGTGGGCGCCAAAGCCGTGCAAACGCTCCAGCCGCGGTGCCTCTGCACGCGGCAATGTCCCTGATAGACGTCTGACCTGTGCGGCCGCAGAATGGTCGGAATCGAAGCGCATGGCCGCAAGCACGCCGGGCGACCCAGCTCCGAAAATCGACCCGCCCGTCGGATTGGCCCACAGAATTTGGCTTCCATCTTCGCGCCACAGCCAGGCCGGCGCCGGACTAAGAGCGTGTGCAGCCAAACGTGGATCGCGAAGATGGGCGAGCTGCATGTCGGTCTGGTCGTCATCTCGGCGCGGAAACGTCCGCTGATAAGGCCCTCTTAGGGCCGCCGAGGTGCGGCGTCCACGGCACGCGAAACGCTGGCAGACCGCATGCGCAAATAACGTTAATGCAGCCCATTTTCCGTGGCTGGCACGTGTGGCGCGCAAACCTAGATAGAGTTTAGGTCTACGGCTGGGCAGCCGGTGGGACATGCAGGAGGATGTCATGGCAAAGGAAGGAACCCCACGGTTCGAAATTCCGGCGGATATGCGGGCGGTGGCGGAAAAAAGCGTCGAGCAGGCCAGGCAGGCTTTCGATATTTTCATTTCAGCGGCGCAACACGCCGTCAGCACAGCGGAAAACCAGGCGGCCAGCGTGCAAGCCGGCGCTAAGGACGTTGGCGAACTGGCGATCGGATTCGCGGAGCGAAACATCGCGTCCTCTTTCGAATTCGCGCAACGGCTTTTGCAGGCCAAAGATCCCAAGGACGTGATGGCGCTGCATGCGGACTACGTGAACTCCCAGATCGCGGCTCTTACGGAACAGGGCAAGGAAGTTGGCGAACGGCTGGCCAAGATGACCGGGCAGGGTTCCAAGCGCTGATCCCTTGCCTGCTGACAAGCGCGCCCTAGCGATGGGGCGGATCCCGCCCGAAACCCAGGGACACTGTCTTTTTGTGCATCGCAATATTTTTATTGCAATGCACCAAAAATGGGTGTATAAGCATCGGTCAAGTGGTCGCGGCGCGCAGGGTCAAGCACGGCGCGTGGCGACTCCCTAATTAGGGCCGATTTTTCCGAGGGCGGACGGTCCGATCTGGAATGCCCTCGCTACCAAAGGATGCTTTCTTATGCCTGAACCGACTACTTCCTCGGCTACAAAATCCAAGCCAAAGCCGGTCGCCGTGAGCACGCCAGCTTTCGAAATGCCGAAGTTTGAGATGCCCAAGTTCGAAATGCCGAAATTCGAGGTTCCGCCGGCCTTCCGCGAGTTCGCGGAAAAGGGCGTCGCTCAGGCCAAGGAAAATTACGAGAAGGTCAAGAGTGCTGCCGAGAAGGCAACCGACGTTCTTGAAGACACCTATTCGACGGCGTCCAAGGGCTGTGCGAGCTACAGCCTCAAAGTGATCGAGACGACGCGTGCAAACAGCGACGCTGCGTTCGACCTGCTCACCGAGGTGATGACTGCGAAGTCCTATTCCCAGGTGGTTGAACTTTACAGCGCCTATCTGCGCAAGCAATTCGATGCCTTCATCACGCAGGCAAAGGAACTGTCCGAGCATGCGCAGAAGGTGGCGACTGAAACTGCCGAACCGATCAAGGTCAGCATCAGTTCATTCAACAAGGCGGCCTGACGCCAGGCGTCGGCGCCTGCAGATAGTGGGTGCGAAGCCCGGGCAGAAATGCCCGGGCTTTCGTTTGCACCGAGGAAAAGCCGGGCCGCTTGCCAAAACGGCGGCCGGCACCTAGGTTCCGGCCGCTTGGATCGAGCATCCGGACGAAGCCGGTCGTGCAGGCGTAGCTCAGTTGGTTAGAGCGCTGGTCTGTGGAACCAGAGGTCGGTGGTTCAAGTCCACCCGCCTGTACCATTAAACATCGCTCAAAAGAAAAATGCCGGCGATTGTCGCCGGCATTTTTTATTGGCGTCGGTCTGTCGTTAGCGCCAGCTATATCGCCCGTTATAACGCTGAGGCGGCGGAACGTTGCGCGGCGGATAGGGGCGCGGGCCACCCTGTGGTCCGCCGAATATCCAGTCAAAGAAGTTGTTGCCGCCGCCATAGCTGTAGCCGCCGCCACCATACATCCCCACAGGCATGCGCACAGGCTTGGACGACGGATCCTTCGGTCGCTCGATTCCCATATCGGCTACCTTGCGCTCGCTGCTCTTGAGGATCGCGAACATCCTGGCGTCGCGCCCGTAGACATCGTCGCGCAGCTGCAGCTTGCCGGATTCATCCACGAAGGCGGTCTGATAGGTGAGGTGCACGGGGATGAATTTCGGGAAGTTGATATTGATCTCGTTCCCACCAAACATCGACTCAAGTCGCGCTTCGGTGTAGCGCTCCTTCGGCAACACGAGCGACAGCAGCTTTTCGCCATATGTCAGCGGATTCTGCACGCGCATGCAGCCGTGGCTGTAGGCCCGCTTCTCGCGCGAAAAGAGATGCTTGTCCGGCGTGTCGTGCTGATACACCAGGAACTTGTTCGGGAAATTGAAGCGGATGCGGCCGAGCGCGTTTCCGGCCCCGGGCGGCTGCGAAATATGGATCGTGCCATCCGGATCCTGCGTGAGCTTGAGACCAATGCGGTCGAGCGCTTGCGGATCTGCCTCCAAGGCCGGCAGGTATTCTTTCTCGATGATCGACGGCGGCACGTTCCAGGTCGGGTTGACCGTGATGAATTTCATTTCCGCGCTGACCATCGGCGTAGCCAGGTTCGGCTTACCCACCACGATCCGGGTGTGCCAGTAGACCTTGTCATTGTTGTAAAGCGTCAACGTATAGTCCGGCACGTTGACGATGACATGCGGATTGCCGAGATCGCGCGGTAGCCAGCGCCAGCGCTCCATGTTGACGATAATCGTTTCAACCGGGTCGCCAGACGCACGGCGCTCTTCCTTGCGCTCACCGTTGAGCGCGCGCACGGTGTTTGGTCCGAGGTCGCCGTCGACGTTGATGTCGCTTTCGGTCTGGAACGTTTTGACCGCGTCACGCACCGCGTCATCGTAGAGCGGATTGTCTTTGTCGCCCGGAATGTCGAGGCGCTTGCGCACCGCGACCACGCGCGCATCCTTCATGCCCGGACGCAAAATCTTGCCATCGGGCACGTGGACTCGCGGTTGCTCGGGCTTCGCCGCGATCTTGGTCTCGTGAGCGACCGGAGCCTTGCGCACTTCGGCGAGCTTGGCCTTCAGCGCCTTGAACCCCGCCTGTGGCGGATTGAAGCCGTCGAGGACCTTGGCTGCGTCATTGCCGTCGGCGAGCTTGGCCAAAACTTCCGCCGGGTCGGGTGCGGCGAGGTCATATTGGATATCCGGACCGACGCGGGTGAAGTGGATGCGACCGATCTGCGCATGACGCGCGAAGGTGAGTGTCGACGCAGTGAGCTTGAGCTCGGCCTCGGCTAGTGCGTCCGGACTGGCTGCTGACTTGAAGTCGGGCGTTGGATAGTCGGCCGGGTCGAGGCCAACAGTGTCAGCTTGGCCGAGGTACGCGATAGCGGCTTTGGTCCGTTCGTTGGCAATATTGTTACTCACCCACAGCGGCGCATAGTTGCGGCCACTGTAAAAGGCTTCGATGCCGGCGCGATCAGCCTTTCGGCTGACGAGGCGGTCGAACTGCCGCCCGGTGATCAATTCACGAAGCTTCTCGCCCACGGGGCTGTCAGGAGTTGGCGCGGCGGCGGCCGTGGACTTAGCCGGTTCGCTGGCGGGAGCTGCGGCGTCCTGCTTTGGCTCTTCCTTCGTGGCCTGCTTCGCCGGAGGCTGGATGTCCTTCGCCGTCAGAGGCGGAGGCAGCGACGTGTCCGGCACAGGCACTGCGGCCTGAGTTAGGCTTTCGGTTTGCTGCGCGGTAGCCGCGTGGCTGGACAGGGCCAGCACCAGAACGAGCGCCGTCGAGGCCAACAGGCGGTCAAATCGTGCACTTTTCACCACTTTATCTCCTAATGATGGAGGGCCAGGAAGCCACCTAATGTCATTCCATACTACTGATAGTGCGCACCCAGTTACGTTTTTCCCAATGGCTACGTCAAAACAGGAGGCAACTGTGGCTATTTTGCAAGATTACGCGATTCACGCGATTCACCGCACGTTTTAGCAAACAAGCAGGCGGAGCCGAAGGGAACAAATAGACAGGCGGGTGCTTCGTGGGCACTTTTCAGCAGTTATACCCAATAACACTTGCCTGCGGCGCCGTTATGGCGGCCAGCCATGACAAAGACGTGAAGGCTGCTATGAACCGCGAGGCCCTTGCAGCGTTTTCCCCCTGCGGTAATCTGACCGGGAACCGCTGGTTAGAATGCGGCTGAAAGGAAGCGCCATGGCCTGGACCACCCCGATTCTCGTCGAGTTTTGCATCGGACTTGAGATCAACGGCTATCTGCCGGCCGAGCTCTGATTTCCTGAGCCTGTCCCAACAACCCCGCTAAATGGGGCGCCTCACCGCCATTGTGCTTGGTTCGGCGGCGGGAGGCGCTTTTCCGCAATGGAACTGCCGGTGTCCGGTCTGCGCCTTGGCGTGGGCTCGCGATCCACGCGTCAAGCCGCGGATGCAAACTGGCCTCGCGGTTTCGGCCGGCGACGGCCATTGGACGCTGCTCAACGCCTCGCCTGATTTACCGGCACAGATCCGTGCGACATCCGCCCTCCACCCCCGCGACGGCTTGCGTGGTAGTCCAATTCACGCCGTCGTGTTGACGGGGGCGGAGATCGACCAGATTTCCGGGCTCTTGTCCCTGCGCGAAAGCACTCCATTTGCACTTTACGCCACGCCGGCCAGTCACGCGGCGGTAGCCGCCAATGCCATGTTTGGCGCGATGAGCTCGATGGCGCGCCATGCGGTCAATCCGGGCGAGCGCTTTACGCTCGCGGGCGGGATCGAAGCGACGCTGTTCATGGTGCCGGGCAAGGTTCCGCTGTACCTCGAAGGCGAAGCGCCGGAGCTCGATACCGAGAGCGCGGCCAACGTCGGCATCGAATTGCGGCGCGAGGGAGCAAGAATGGTATTCGTACCCGGAACAGCGACGGTCACCGAGCCAATGCGTGAGCGCTTTGCCGGCGCCGATGTCGTCCTGTTCGATGGTACGCTCTTTGCTGACGACGAAATGATCCGTACCGGGACCGGCCAAAAAACCGGCCGCCGCATGGGGCACATGCAAATCGACGGAGATGATGGCTCGCTACGCGCGCTGACGGGATTGTCGGCACGGCGTATCTTTATTCACATCAACAACACCAATCCGATCCTCGTCGATGGCTCTG
>DAISKM010000121.1:8379-8722 GCA_036820945.1 Pseudolabrys sp. | reverse complement strand
TGTTGCTGGAGGTTGGTCTCGGCGGCCGACTCGACGCAACGAATGTGATTGACAATCCGCTCACCACGATCATCACGCGCATCTCGGTGGACCATACCGATTTCCTCGGCAGTTCTCTTGATAAGATCGCCGCTGAAAAGGCAGGCATACTCAAGCGCGGCGTGCCTGCGGTTGTTGCATCGCAGCCACGCGATGCATTGGCCGTGATCGAACGGCAAGCCGCCAGGCTGGGCGCGCCGCTGAAAATTGCCGGCGCCGACTGGACGGCCACCGAAGAGCGCGGACGCCTCGTCTACCAGGATGAAACTGGATTGCTCGATTTGCCGGCGCCAAAGCTTTACGG
>DAISKM010000121.1:2418-8369 GCA_036820945.1 Pseudolabrys sp. | reverse complement strand
GCAGGCACCAGTTCGAGAATGCCGGTCTTGCAATCGCGGCGCTTCGCGCGACCCCGCAGTTCGCAATACCTCCGGCCGCATATGATGCTGGTATGGTCAAGGCAGACTGGCCAGCACGAATGCAACGGCTGGCCCATGGCCAACTTGTGGAGCTCGCGCCTGTGGGCAGCGAACTCTGGCTGGATGGCGGGCACAACCCTGATGGAGGACGAGCGATTGCGGCGGCGCTGGCAGATCTTGAAGAACGCGTGCCGAGACCGCTGGTCTTGATCGTTGGAATGCTTGCCAGCAAGGATTGCCAAGGTTTCCTGAGCAATTTCGCCGGCCTTGCGCGTCGCCTGATCGCTGTACCGGTTCCAAACGCCGAAAAAAGCATGAGTGCGGAAGCAGTGGCTGGCATGGCGCGGGATATCGGATTGTCCGCGACAAGTCGCGACGACTTGTCCGAAGCGCTTGACGCCGCGCGCAAGCTCGATCTCGACCCGCCGCCTCGCATCGTGATCACCGGTTCGCTTTACCTTGCCGGCGAAGCACTCCGCGAAAACGGTACGGTGCCGCAGTAGGCTCAAGCAAGCTTCTCAGATCGCCGCGAGCTACTTCAGCAACTTCATGAGATCGGCTTGCTTCTGCTGCACCTGATCCAGTGTGCATTGACGCGGCCCCTTGTCAGGCCGCCAGCGCGCCAGCCGCGTGCCATGCCTGAAGCGCCCGTCGCTGAAATGGTCGTAGCACACCTCCACTACAAGCTTTGGCTTGAGTGGCTGCCATTCGCCCGAGCGTTTTGTTGACCAGCGGCTTGGGCCGCCAGGTTTGGCGCCGGTGAAACCGGGCGGCGCAATCAGTTTTTCGAGATTCTTCGTGAGCGATTTTTTCTCCTCGCTTTTCAGCGAAGAGGTGAACCCAACGTGATTTAGGAGGCCCTGGTCGTCATACAGTCCGAGCAGGAGGGAGCCGACGGTTTTCTTTCCTTCATTGTAGCGGAACCCGCCCACCACACAGTCCGCGGTTCGGTAGTTCTTGATCTTCTGCATGCCGTGGCGATTGCCGGATTCGTACGACGCGTCGCGGCGCTTGGCGATGATCCCGTCGAGCGTTGTCCCGACCTGCTTGAGCCATCTTCTCGCATCGGCGAGCCTGGTGGTCATGGGGGACAGCCGGATGGATTTGTTCCCACGCAGATATTTGCGTGCTAAGCGTTCGAGCAATGCACGCCTTTTGATGAGCGGCGTTCCGGTGAGGGGCTTTCCGTCAACATCCACCAGGAGGTCGAAGACGATCAGCATTGCCGGGGTCTCAGCAGCGAGGCGTTTCACACGGCTCGCTGCCGGGTGAATACGCTGCAGCAGGTCGTCGAAGGAAAATGCCCGACCGTGCGGAACGACAATTTCACCGTCGAGCACGAATTGTCTGCCCTTGAGCGAGCGAACGGCCTCCGCGAGCTCAGGGAAATAGCGTGTCAGGGATTGCCCGGATTTTGATTGCAGCTCAACTTTTTCCCCGTCGCGAAAAATCAGGCAACGGAAGCCGTCCCACTTGGGTTCGTATTGCCAATTCTTCCCCTCCGGGACTTCGTCCACGGACATTGCTTCCATCGGCGGGAACGGACGGTGCAGGCTTAGGGTCATCTATCGCAAAACGCAAAACGGCCGGCTTTGGCCGGCCGTTGAGGATAAACTTTGTTGTGCCGCTATACGGCGGCGCTGATCCATTGATGCAGTTTCTGCTTTGGCGCGGCGCCGACCTGGCGCGCAGCCTCTTTGCCATTTTTGAACAGCATCAGGGTAGGAATGGACATGATCCCGTATTGACCGGCGGTCTTTGGATTCTCGTCGACGTTCAGCTTGACGATTTTCACCTTGTCGCCGAGCTGACCGGCGATTTCCTCGAGCGCAGGTCCTATCATGCGGCACGGGCCACACCATTCTGCCCAGAAATCCACGACCACGGGTTCGGCAGATTTTAAAACGTCCGATTCAAAGCTTGCGTCCGACACTTTGCCGACGGCCATGGCAGCTACCTCTTGTGTTTGAAAGGGGCGAATCTGCCCCCAAAATTGCGAGGGCTGGAAACTATGAACGCGATCCCGCAGCGTCAAGGCGCTCTCACAGGGAGGTGACCCGCCGCAGCGCGTCTTCAAGGATCTCAGCAGAAAGTTCCATGAGATCAGGTACTTCCGTCCAAATCAGCGCGGCGCGAACCAGGCGACCTGGGTAAATCTTTTGCAGCACCGCGCGGTAAAGCGCGAGCTGTCGCTTGTATGCGTCCGGCACCTCGGCGAATCGTCTTGGCGGATTCGTGTTGGTCTTGAAATCGACAATCAGAGCCGCGTCTGGGGTAATGGCGAGACGATCGATTTGGCCCGAAATGCGCAAGATTTCGCGGCCTCCATCAAGCGTGCCAACAATGGGAACCTCAGCGCGGCTGCCTGCGGAAAACACACCGCGAAAGCGCTCGTCATTGAGCAACGCCACGATCCGCTCCGCGAGTTGGGCGCGCTCGTCTTCGGACATCTCGCGACCGTTCCGTGCCAGATAATTGTCAGCCGCCTTTCGCCTCCGCGCGGTGGGAATATCCGGCAGCGACTGCAACAGCCGGTGCGCGAGCCTGCCGCGCAGGCGGGCAGACTCTCGGCCTACCCCGCGCCCGCCAGGACTGATGTCCCCCTCGTCGGGCGCATCGGATGGCCGCACGATCCTCACCCGCCGTGGAGAGGCTGTTGCATTTGCCTTGAGCCACGCAGGAAGCGCGCTCCGCGGCTGCGGCGTCTGATCGCGTTGATCCGCAGTGACCGGTAGACCTTTGCGGAAGCGCCAGAGCTTCCCGTCCTCGTCGCGGGCTTCTTCCGATAGGGGCTGCAGCGCGCCAAGCACGAGGTCATGCCAGCAGCCTTCCGGCGCCCTTTTGATTCCCTTGGCGCCGCACACCAGAAGTCGGTCGGCCGCGCGCGTGAGCGCAACATACAGAAGTCGGCGGTACTCATCGCACGCCGCTTCGATCGCTTGTTGGCGTGCCTGCGCCATTGGACCTGCGTCCTTGTCTTTGGCGACACCCCAGATTAGGGCAGCCGCTCCGGGCGGTCCTTTTACGATCGGTACGGTCAATAACCGCGGCGGATGCGCGCCTTCCGGCCGCGTCGTCGTGTGATCGATCAGTATAACATTTTTCGCTTCAAGTCCCTTGGCGCCGTGTACGGTCATCACGCGAACCTCGTCGCGAGCCATCTCCATGTCGCGTTTCACTTCACTCTGCGCGGCCCGAATCCAGTTGAGAAAGCCCTGCAGCGAGGCTGTTTCACGTTGTTCGTAACACAGCGCGAGACTCAGGAATTCGTCGAGTGGATCAGAGGCCTCGGTGCCGAGCCTGCTTAGAATTCTGGCCCGGCCTTTCAGCGCTCCCAGCACATGCGCATAGAACGCAAAAGGCGACAATATGCGTGCCTTTTGCTCCAACGCATCCAGTGCCGAGGAAGCCGCGCCAAATGCGGGATACTCTGCCGCCCTCGCGCGCAGGGTGGATCGCAATGGACCTTTGCGCTGATAGGCGAGCCTAAAAAGTTGATCGTCGTCATAACCGAATAATGGGCTCTTCAGCACTGTCGCCAGGGCAAGATCGTCATCCGGCAGCAGCAGCGCGTCGCCAAGCACCAGCAAGTCCATCACGGCGATATGTTCGGTCAACACCAGACGGTCGGCGCCAGCGACCTCGATTTGCGCCTGCTTGAGGGCGCGGATCACCGCCTCGAACATGGGGCCACGCTGACGTACGAGGATCAGCACCTCGCCCGGTCGTGCGCCGCTCGCAATCCAGCCCTTCACCGTCCGAGCAATTCTGATGGCGAGTTTGACCGAGGGGCTGGTCTCGCTCGTGAGGTCGAAGGGCGCGTCCCAGCCTTCCTTGCCGCTATTGCCCTCGTCAGGCACAACCAAGTCCCAGATTTCGACCTCGCCAGGCACCGCATCGGGCAAAGCCTGATGCACGGTCCAGGTTGGATCGGCCGTCAGCCCGCGAAACGCCTCTGGCTGCCTGAATACGGTGTCCACCGCTTCGAGGACCCCGACAGCGGAGCGGAACGAGTAGTCGAGCTTCTTTATGTCGAATGCGACATCGCTCGTTTCGTGTAGTGCGCGGAAATGGTTCCGCATATCGGCGAATTTATGCGGCACCGCGCCCTGGAACGAGAAGATCGACTGTTTCTCGTCGCCAACCGCGAACAACGTGCGGCGTACGTTTTCGCGCGCACCGCCCGGCAGGAATTCGGCGACGAGAATCTTTATGATTTCCCACTGCTTGTCGCTTGTGTCCTGCGCCTCGTCGACGAGCACGTGGTTGATGCCGAGGTCGAGCTTGTAGAGCACCCAAGCCGCTGCCGTGCTTTTGGTGGAGGCGTCGCGCAGGAGCTCGAGTGTCTTGTCGATCAGGTCATCATAATCGAGCAGGCCGCGGCGCTCCTTTTCCGCGCGATAGCGCTCGATGACCGCGGCTGCAACCGTGATCAGCGCGGCGCTGCGATCGCGCGCCCGCAAAGCGAATTCCCGTGCCAGCAGCCTGCACACACGGTCCTTTTCGGCGTCGAGGCGCGAAGCCCATTGCGGATGAGCCTTGGCCAGATTTTTGGTCAGTAGGCTTGTGCGGGCTTTGCGCTTGTCGGTGCAAAATACGTCGAGATAGCGTTCGAGCCGTTCGCGTCCCGAAGAGTGCATGGCGGCAGACAATGAAACAGCTAGCTCCTTGTCGGTTTTGGAGCCGGCCGAAAAAACATCGATCAACGCGGGCCATTCACCCTGCGGAATGAGCGAAGCCGAGAAGTATTCCGATTCCACGGCAGCGAGACTGTCTTCCGGCGCAAGAGCGAAAGTGCGGGTCAATTCATCGATCGCCTGCGGCACGCCCCCGGCGCGTCCGGTCCACCGCGTGATCAGGTCACGTGTAGCGATTGTCTCCGCGATGACTTCCTTGAATGTCACATCGGCTGCGCCAGTAATGGCGGTATCCAACGCCCTGCCAAGCGCACTGTTGGGTGACGTGGCGCCCTCGAGCAGTACGTCCAGAGTTAATTGGTTGAGAAGCAGCCCAGTGGTCGCATCGTCGAGCACCTCGAATCGCGCCGCGACGTCGGCCTCGAACGGAAACTGATGCAGCAGGCGCGTGCAGAAGGCGTGAATGGTCTGGACCTTCAATCCGCCAGGCGTTTCCAGAGCATTCGCGAAAAGCCGGCGCGCGCGGGCGCGCTGCGCAGCGTCGGGCATCTTGCCGGTCGCGAGCTTGATCCGCGCGTCTAGTGCGTTGTCGTCGAGCGCCGTCCATTCTGCCAGCGTGTCAAACACGCGGGTCGCCATGTTGGCAGCGGCGGCTTTGGTGAAGGTCACGCAAAGGATCTTCGCCGGGTCCTCACCGCGCAGCAGCAAATTGATTACCCGCTGCACCAGCACATGCGTCTTGCCGGAACCAGCATTGGCAGACACGAACACCGAACGCTCCGGATCGGCGGCTGCGATCTGGCTGGCCCTTGCGGCGTCCGGAATCTGACGGGCAGGACTCACCACTCGTCCTCGCTTTCGCCACCCGAGGCTGCCCATTCCTTCACGCGGGCAAGATGATCGTAGTCGCCGTATTGCTTCTTCCACATCGGGTGGACGAGGGAACGGTAAGGCTCGCCCTCGACTAGGAACTTTTGCGCGATACCGGTGAGCTTGCGCAACGCAATGTCCGCGAAGCTGTCAGGCGTGCCGTCATTGATTTTGATGGTTTTGGACTCGCCTGGCGGATCGCCACCCTTGAGCCGCACGTAGGCGATTTCGGACACCGAGGAGCCGGCAGGGATACCCGAGAAACCCCCATTGCGCAGAATCGCCGCTTCCAGCGTGAGCTGAGGCGCCAGTCCGCTGCGGACTTGCGAGTCGGTCGGCGGCTGGCCGGTCTTGTAATCGAGGAGAGCATAGCTGCCGTCGGTG
>DAISKM010000121.1:0-2408 GCA_036820945.1 Pseudolabrys sp. | reverse complement strand
GGAGAAATTGGGTTTTGCCGAGGGGGATCGGATGCCTCCCCGACATTTCGGCAAAGATCTTGCTCGCGCCGGCGCGGCGCTCGAGTTCCCAGCCGGCCAGCCAGTCGGCAATACGGAGGAAACGCGTCCACCAGAAGGCGCGAGCCTCCTCGTAGTCCTCAAGCGGCGCAAAATGCTTCTCGCCGAGCGTCTTCAGCTCGCGCGCGACATCGGCGGGCAGGGCATCCGCATGAATTTTTGTGAATTCCCCGATCGCTTCATGGATGAAAGTACCGCGGTCGGCGGCGCCCGGCGGCGTATCAATAGGGTCGAGCGGGAACAGTCGCAGGACATGTTTGGCGTAGATCGTATAGGGATCACGTAGCCAGTTCTCGATGTCGGTGACACTGAGTTGCGACGGGCGCGCTTCGGGCGGCGGCACCGGCTGCGGCCGCGGCGTGGGCGACACCGCGCCGGGAAAATCGAGCGCGCGCGCATATTCCGTATAAATTGCGCCGCGCTTTAACGCCTCTTTCCAGCGCGTCCCGCCCGCGACCGCGGCCAGTCTCTGCATAAAGCGGGATCTGACCGCCGGTGCGCCTGCGTGTTTAGCCGCGCGGGAGAGAACGACCTCCGGCGTACCCAGCCCCTGCGCGAAATCGTGCGCCGACAGGCCGACGCGCAACTCCGGCAGATTGAGGCCGAGTTCGAGCCGCATCGGACGGCTCAGCCAAGGGTCGCTGCGGGTATCGGGCGGCCAGGTTCCTTCGTTAAGCCCACCGAGCACGACGCGGTCGACGTTCTGCAGCCGCGCCTCCAACAGGCCAAAGATGCGCGCGCGGGGAGTACCAATTTCGGCGCGCCGCTCCGCTCTCCCGGAGGAGATTTGATGGAAAACCTCCGCGTAGTCGGCGGCGCCCAGTTCGAGTGTCAGCGACGTCGGGCTTTCGGCGATGATTTCAAAAGTGCGCTGCAATTGCCGGCCGTCGGTGCCAGCGTAGGCGGCAACGAGCTCGCCATTGCCCGCGAGCATCTCGATTGCCTTGGCGTGCATGTTCGCCAACACGAACAGGCTTTGCGGCGCGGATCGGAGCGCTTCCAGGGGTGCCAGGGCCTGGGCGAGCTTCTCGACCAGGTGCTCGGCCGCATCAAGATCGGCGGACATCACAAAACTGCGTGGATCGCGGCTGTGCAGTTCGTCGCGCGTCTGCTTGAAGATTGCGAGCGCGTGCTTGAGGCCTTCCGAGCCGCGACGCGGACGCGGTCCGCGCAACACGGCGCGCTCGAGCGCCGCGATCGCGCGCTCATGCGCGAAGGCTTCGGCGCCGAGCCGCAGGAGGGGATGCTTGAGCAGCGCCAGCAGCGTCGCCGGCTCGAGTCCGCCCAGCGCGGCTTCGGCCGCGAGCCGCGCGAAGATGCCGGCCGGCGTGTCGGCGAGCGCATCGCCACCGGAATCGTCGACCTCGACGTTCCAGCGCTCGAGCGCGGCCACCACCCGGCGCGCGAGGGCACGGTCGGGTGTCACCAGCGCCGCGGTCATGTCGGGCGTTTCGATCGCCTCGCGCAGGCAAATCGCGATTGCCAGTGCTTCCTCTTCCGCGTTGGCGGCCTCAATGACTTGGACGTCGGCCATCGCTTTGTCGGCCGCGGCGGCAAAATCGGGAGCCTTCAAGCGCAGTTGCCAGTGTTCGGTGGTGGCGGCCGGACGCATTGCTTCCGAAATCAGCATCTCGCGCGCGTGGGGAGCCGGCTCGGCGAGGGGTTTAACGGAGCTGCGCGAAACACCCATTCGGGCGAGCAGGGCGTGCATGGAGAATTGCGGATGCACGGCGGCCGGTGCGTTCTTGTCGTCTTCGCTGCTCGCGAAATTGTGCCAGGAGGCCTCGTCGAGATCGGTATCGAGGCCCGGCAATACAACAGCGCCGTGCGGAAGTTGCGCGATCGCCGCGAGCAGTTTTGCAGTGGCCGGCATCGAGCCGGTCGAGCCGGCGGCGATCACCGGATCGCGGCTGCCGGCGAGGCGGTTCATTTCGGCATCGATGAGAAGGTCGCGTCGCCTTGCGGGATCGATCATGCCTTTTTCCGCAAGACGCTCCGGCCAATAGCTGCGGGCGATCTTGAGGAAATCGAGCGTAAACTGCCAATACTTGTCGAAGCGGTCCGGCACCAGGCCATCGAGCTTTCGCCAATCCATCTCGCGGGTAGTCACGTCGTCGATCAGGCGGGCGAGATCGTCGGCAAGCGCGAGCGCGGCGGCCGGCGTATTGGCGATCAGCGGCGCGCCTTCATCGGGGCGGATCGCCGAGGCCCAACCTACAATGAGCTGCGCCAGCAACAGCCGCCGTTCCAGCGGACTGATCGCTGGCGGCAGTGGCAGTACTTGTTCCGCCAGTTGGGCACTTGCCGCCTCGGAGAAGACGATTTCATCC
>DAISKM010000120.1:0-8748 GCA_036820945.1 Pseudolabrys sp. | reverse complement strand
TAGTGTAAGCGTAGCCGCCTAGTCGTCATGGCGGGCTTGTCCCGGCCATCCACGCCTTGTTGCCCTGAAGTTACCAAAGACGTGGATGCCCGGCACAAGGCTTGTGCTCGGGCCGGCCGAAGGCCGGACCCGAGTGCCGGGCATGACGTGAAATTGCCAAGCAAAGTTATCACCGAAACGGTTTGCTCAAAAACTTCGATCCCTTCAGCCCGTAGCGCCACGGCTTCTCGGCGGCCTTGGTGATGCCGATACGCACGCCGGTCACCACACCTGGTGGTTCGGCGCGCGCACACAGTTCGAATGGCGCGCGATCGAGCGGCAGGCCATTGTGCCGTCTCGTAACACCGAGCGCCTCGCAGAGTTTGCCCGGGCCGGAACACAAGTCGCGCTCCTCGCGCAGGCCGCGGCGGCGGCGCATCACGGCGATCCCTTCCGTCGGCTCGACTGCGCGGATGAGCACGGCGCTGGCGCTACCGTCTTCCTCGCAGACGAAGTTGAGGCACCAGTGAATTCCGTAAGAGCGGTAGACGTAGGCATAGCCGGCTGGGCCAAACATCACCGCATTGCGCTCGGTGCGGCCCTTATAGGAATGCGCGGCCGGGTCGGTGTGGTGGTAGGCCTCGACTTCGACAATTACGCCACCAGCGCCGTCGATAAGCAGCGTGGCGCCGATCAGCTCGGGCGCAACCACATGCACCGAACGATCAAAAAACGAGCGGCGAAGGCGACGGCGCATGGCTGGGCTCCGCTCGGTTTATCCAACCGTTCGCCGCCGCGGAAGCGGGACCGTCCCATCGAAGGTCTGGATACCCGCTCCCTGCTTCGCCAAAGCGAAGCCGCTTGGGTTCGCGGCGGCGATTTTGGGCGCAAACGGACCCAGCGACGACGCTTCCTCAGGCGGCAAACCATCCCCAGTTATCCCAAGCGCGGAAACGCTTGCGACACTGCGATGCAACTCGGCCCAAAGGGTCAGTCAAAAGGCCTCGTTCTGATTGATGACGCCGGGGCAACACCTGTGTCGGGTGTGCAACAGTGCGAGAACATTTAAGCATATGATCGAGTCGCCCCTGATGACGCCGTGATTCGGCCATACCATTCAACCACATCGATGCCGCCAAGCCGGGTAGCCTTTTTGGTGCCGGCTGGGTCGACCCGGCAACGATCCACCGGGGCTGGGCGACAAGGAAACGATGGACGCCAAAAGCAGTCTGAAGTCGAAACTTCCCAGTCGGCACGCCACCGAGGGGCCGGACCGGGCGCCGCATCGCTCTTTCTATTACGCGATGGGGCTCACGTCGGAACAGATCCATCAGCCGTTTGTAGGGGTGGCGACCTGCTGGAACGAGGCAGCGCCCTGCAATATCGCCCTGATGCGCCAGGCGCAGGTCGTGAAGAAGGGTGTGTCCGCGGTTGGCGCCACCCCGCGCGAGTTCTGCACGATCACCGTGACCGACGGCATTGCCATGGGTCATGCCGGTATGAAGGCCTCGCTGCCGTCACGCGAGGTGATTGCCGACAGCGTTGAGCTGACAGTGCGCGGCCATGCCTATGACGCGCTGATCGGAATTGCCGGCTGCGACAAGTCGCAACCCGGCATGATGATGGCGATGTGCCGTCTCAACGTGCCGGCGATCTATATCTATGGCGGCTCGATCCTGCCCGGTACCTTCAAGGGCAAACCGGTCACCATCCAGGATGTGTACGAGGCCGTCGGCAAACATTCGGTCGGGCAGATGTCCGACGAGGATCTCGACATTCTCGAACAGAATGCATGCCCTTCGGCCGGCGCCTGCGGTGCGCAGTTCACCGCCAACACGATGGCGACGGTATCGGAAGCTATCGGCCTCGCGCTGCCCTATTCGGCGGGCGCGCCGGCGCCTTACGAAATTCGCGACAAGTTCTGCATGCTGGCGGGCGAGATGATCATGGACCTGATCGTCAAGAAGATCCGCCCGCGCGATATCGTTACGCAAAAAGCGCTGGAAAACGCCGCAGCCGTCGTTGCCGCTACAGGCGGATCGACCAATGCTGCGCTGCATCTGCCGGCGATCGCGAATGAATGCGGCATCGAATTTACCCTTTTTGACGTCGCCGAAATCTTCAAAAAGACTCCTTATGTCGCAGATTTGAAACCGGGTGGCCGTTATGTCGCCAAGGATATGTTCGAGGCTGGCGGCGTGCCGCTTTTGATGAAAACGCTCCTCGATCACGGTTATCTGCACGGCGACTGCCTGACGGTAACCGGACGCACGATCGCCGAAAATCTGAAAAACGTGAAATGGAATCCCGATCAGGATGTCGTGCATCCTGCGGACAAGCCGTTGCTGCCCACGGGCGGCGTGGTCGGGCTCAAGGGCAACCTCGCGCCTGAGGGCGCGATCGTGAAAATCGCCGGCATGAAAACGCTCAAATTCAGCGGCCCGGCGCGCTGCTTCGATGGCGAGGAAGCCTGCTTCGACGCGGTCAAGAACCGCAAATACAAGGACGGCGATGTGCTGGTGATCCGCTACGAGGGGCCGCGCGGCGGTCCCGGCATGCGCGAAATGCTTTCTACCACCGCCGCACTTTATGGCCAGGGGGCCGGCGAGAAAGTCGCGCTGATCACCGACGGACGCTTCTCCGGCGCAACCCGCGGGTTCTGCGTCGGCCACGTCGGTCCGGAGGCTGCGATCGGCGGCCCGATCGGGCTCATTCGCGACGGCGACATCATCGAGATCGATGCGGTGAAAGGCACGCTCGACGTCAGGCTTTCCGCGGATGAACTGGCCAAGCGCAAGAGCCAATGGAAGGCGCGCGAGAGCGAATACGGATCCGGTTACTTGTGGAAATACGCGCAACAGGTTGGTCCCGCCGTCTACGGCGCAGTGACGCACCCCGGCGGCGCGGCGGAGAAAGAGTGCTATGCGGACAGTTGAGAGCCTGTTGCGTGCATTGCTGATCGGCGGCCTGTTGGCCACCGCGCCCGCGCACGCGCTCGACGGCAGCAAGACCGACGCCAGCGTGGGTCCGCCGCCGATGACGCCGATGGAGGCGTTTCGCTCCGGCGCGAACTGGCTCAAGGCAGGCGAAACCGTCAAGGCCGTGAACTCGCTCGAATATGCCGCCGAAAAAGGTCACGCCATCGCGCAGTGGAAGCTTGGCCGTATGTATGCGGAAGGCGACGGCGTTACCCAGAACGACCTCAAAGCTTTCGAATATTTCCGCCGCATCGCCGACAGCCACGCCGACGACAATCCGGACACGCCGCAGGCGCGCTTTGTCGCCAATGCGTTTGTCGCGCTTGGGCACTATTACCTGGACGGCATTCCAAAGACCGACATCAAGCGCGACCCGCAACGGGCACGCGAGATGTTCGCCTATGCGGCGTCCTACTTCCGCGATCCCGACGCGCAATACTATCTCGCGCGGCTCTATCTCAGCGGCACCGGTGCGCCGCGCGATCCGCGCCAGGCGGCCCGATGGTTCGGGCTTTCCGCGCAGAAGGGCCAGTGCGAGGCGCAGGCGATGCTCGGCGCCATGCTGTTCGAGGGCGATCACGTCCCGCGCCAGGCCGGGCGCGGACTGATGTGGCTCGCGCTCGCCAAGGACAATGCGCGCACTGACCAAGCCTGGATCACCAAGCTCTATGACAGCGCGATGAGGCAGGCGAGCGAAGAGGAGCGGGCTCTAGCAGCCGTGTATCTGCGCAATTGGCTCGAGATGCGGCGGGAGTAGTTCAGAAAGCAAAACCGTTTTCTGTCATGGCCGGGCTTGTCCCGGCCATCCACGTTTTCAGACCTGCCCGGCAGTCAAGACGTGGATGCCCGGCACAGGGCCGGGCATGACGAAAGCAAGTCACCGCCCCGCAATATCCAGATCCACGTAAACGGGCACGTGGTCGGACGGTTTGTCCCAGCCGCGCGCGTGGCGGTCGATCCCGGCGGCGACCAGGCGGTCGGCGGCTTGCGGCGAGAGCAGCAGATGATCGATGCGAATCCCGTCATCCTTGTCCCAGGCACCGGCCTGATAATCCCAGAACGTATATAGGTCGAACGCGTCGCTTACTGCGCGTATTGCATCGGTCAGGCCGAGATTAACGAGAGCGCGGAATTTCTCCCGTGTCTGGGGTAGAAAGAGTGCGTCGTTTTTCCACGCCTCCGGGCGGCGAACGTCAGCGGCGGTCGGGATCACGTTGTAATCGCCCGCCAACAGCATCGGCTCTTCCAGTTTAAGTCGCTCATGCGAGAAATTAATGAGCCGCGCCATCCAATTGAGCTTGTACGCGTATTTGTCGCTTTGCGGCGGGTTGCCATTGGGCAGATAGAGACTGACCACGCGCAGCACGCCGCTCTTGGTTGAAACAATTGCTTCCAGAAAGCGGGCCTGCACGTCCGCCTCATCGCCGATCAGTCCGGGCGCCACCTCGTCAAATGGAAACTTGGACAGGAGCGCGACACCGTTGAAAGTCTTCTGCCCATGCACGGCCACGTTGTAGCCGAGCGCCTCGAATGGCTCCCGCGGAAAGGCGTCATCGGTGCATTTGATCTCCTGCAGGCAGACAATGTCGGGCTGCCGCTCCTTGAGCCAGGTCTGCAGGTTATCCATGCGCTGGCGGATGGAATTGACGTTCCAGGTGGCAATTCGCATGGTTTTCGGGGCGTCCGGGCAGGGCGAATAAGGCTGTATTCACCGTGTTTATCTGCAAGCGCAGGTATATGCACTGGTAAACGTTTATATGCTAGGACAACCGGCAACGCGGGGGCAAAATTGGTTGGAGTAACAAGCCATTCCGCGAATTAGGGAGCGTCCGGGCAGGCGCACATGAGTCCGGACCGAAAACGGCCGATGACCAAGCGAATCTGGCTCATTGGGGGGGCGGCCCTCGCCCTGATCGGCATAGCCGTGTTTGCGCGCGGTATCTGGACCACGGATGGGGTTGCGGCCCGTTCGCAGGGACAGACGCGCGTGGTCCCGGTGGAAACAGCTACCGCCGAACGCAAATCGATGCCCGTGCGGCTCACCGCCCTCGGCAATGTGACTCCCATGGCCAGCGTCGCCATCAAGACGCAGGTCGACACCACGATCACCGGCGTTCACTTCCGCGACGGCGCCACCGTGCAAAAAGGCGACCTGTTGTTCACGCTCGATTGCCGGCAGATCCAGGCTGACATGAAGCGCGTGCAGGCGGTGATCGATGGTGCGCAATCCACGCTCGAGCAGTCCCAGCGCGATGTCGAACGCTACACCGATCTCGTGGCGAGAAACGCTACGCCGATCGTCACACTGAATAACGCGCAAACTGCCGTCAACGTATCGCGCGCCACTGCTGAATCAAACCGCGCGCAACTCGAAAATCTGAAGGTTCAGCTCGATTTCTGCTCGATCCGCGCGCCGATTTCCGGGCGCATCAGCATGGCGAACGTCAAGATCGGAAATTTTGTGCGCCAGGCCGATACGACTCCGATGGCGACAATCAATCAGACGATGCCAGTCTATGTCAGCTTTTCGGTGCCGCAAAAAAACCTTCCGGATATCCGCAAGGCCATCGCCGCCGAAACGGCAACGGTGGAAGCAACCGTGCCAGGCGAGCATAGTCGGGCCAACGGGCAGGTCACGATGATCGAGAATACCGTCGATCCTGCGACCGGGATGGCCATGGTGCGTGCCACCATGCCGAACCAGAACGAACTGCTCTGGCCGGGCACGCTGGTCACGACCGAGATGACTTTGCGAAGTGAAGAGGGCGTCGTCGTCCCGTCCAATGCCGTTCAGATCAGCCAGACCGGCACCTTCGTTTTTGTCGTGAAGGACGGCGCCGCCCAGGTCCAGCCGGTGAAAGTAGAACGCCAGGTGGGCAACGAAAGCGTGATCACATCCGGCCTCAACGGCGGGGAAACGGTCGTCACCGAAGGACAGCTGCTGTTGTCGACCGGCACGCGCGTCAATCCACGTCCGCCCAAAGTCGCGGGCAACTGAGCCATGAATATCTCGGAGACGTGCATTCGCCGCCCGGTGCTGACGACGCTGGTGACGGCGTCGTTGATCGTATTCGGCATCTTTGCCTACCGGTTGCTGCCAGTGGCGGCGTTGCCCGCGGTCGACTTCCCGACCATCCAGATCACGGCGCAATTTCCAGGCGCCAGCCCGGAAACGATGGCGTCGTCGGTCGCATCGCCGATCGAACGTCAGCTCTCGACGATCTCCGGCATCTCCTCGATGAATTCGACCTCCTCGCTGGGCCTTGCGCAGATCACCATCCAGTTCGATCTCGGCCGCAATATCGACGGCGCTGCGCTCGACGTTCAGACCGCGCTCGCTACCTCGGCGCGTCTGCTGCCGATCGAGATGACGACACCACCATCGTTTCGCAAGGTAAATCCGGGCGACTTCCCAGTGCTCTATATCAGCCTGCGGTCCGACACCGTGCCGCTGTCGACCGTCGACGATTACGCAGAGACGGTTCTGGCGCCGCAGATTTCGCAATTGCCTGGCGTTGCCCAGGTTCTGGTTTATGGCGCGCAGAAATTCGCCGTTCGCGTCCAGGTCAATCCGACTGAGGCAGCTGCCCGCAACATTTCGCTCGAAGATGTGCGCAGTGTCGTGGCCAAGGCCAATTCGAGCACGCCGGTCGGCGTTCTGACCGGACCAAAGCAAAGCGTCATCCTTGCAGCTACCGGCGCGATGCCGCACGCTGCAGACTATCGCGATGTCGTCGTCGCTTACCGCAACGGCGCCCCGATCAAGCTCAATCAGATTGCCCGCGTGATCGACAGCGTCGAGAACGACAAGATCGCCACCTGGTACAACGGCGAGCGCGCGATTGTGCTGGCTATTCAGCGTCAGCCGGACGCCAACACTGTCCAGGTCGTCGATCTCGTGCGCCAAAGCCTCCCGACGATGCGGGCGCAAGTGCCGCCTTCGATTCAAATGGAGCCCTTGTTCGATCGCTCGCTGTCAATTCGCGCGGCGGTGATCGATGTGCAAGAGACGTTGGCAATCGCCATTGCGCTGGTCATCATGGTGATCTTCCTGTTCCTGCGCAAAGTGTCGGCCACGATCATTCCGGCGCTCGCGGTGCCCGTATCGCTGGTCGGCACCTTCGCTGCGATGTACGCCTTTGGCTTCTCCATCAACAACATGACGCTGCTCGCGCTGACGCTGTCGGTCGGCTTTGTGGTCGACGACGCCATCGTGATGCTGGAGAACATCGTGCGTCACATCGAAGGCGGCATGCGTCCGTTCGAGGCCGCGCTGAAGGGCTCCCGCGAAATCGGCTTTACCATCATATCGATCACCTTCTCGCTGATCGCGGTGTTCATCCCGGTTTTGCTGATGGGCGGCATGGTCGGCCGCGTGTTCCGCGAGTTTGCGGTGTCGATCGCGGTCGCGATCGTGATCTCCGGCTTCGTATCGCTGACGCTAACTCCGATGCTGTGCGCGCGCGTGCTCCGCACTCATCGCCCTGAGGGCGGAAAACAATTCTTCCTGCTGCGCATGTTCGAGCGGTTTTTTGAGGGCATGCTGAGCACCTATCAGTGGACCCTCGACCGTGTGCTCGCGTTCAAATCAGTCATGCTCCTGATCACGATTGGCACTTTCTTCGCGACGATTGTACTTTATGTAGTCGTGCCCAAAGGATTCTTCCCGCAGGAAGATACCGGTTACGTCATCGGCATCACGGAAGGCGCGACCGACATTTCGTTCCCGGCGATTTCGGAGCTTCAGCGCAAGGTTGCCGATGTCGTGCGCGCCGATCCGGCTGTAGCCTACGTGAACTCCACCGTCGGCACAGGCGGTCCCAATTCAGTCGGCAACAGCGGGCGCATGCTGGTGGCGCTCAAGCCGCGCAAGGAGCGCGACAATCTGCAGACCATCCTGGCGCGGCTGCGCCAGAATGCCAATGTCGTGCCTGGGCTCGCCATTTATTTCCAACCGATCCAGAACATCAATCTTGGCGGCAAGCTGGCAAAGAGTCAGTATCAATACACGCTGCAATCCAATGACACGGCCACGCTCTATCGTATCGCGCCCGAACTGCGCGAGAAAGTCTCACGGATTCCCGGCCTCCTCGACGTCACCACCGACCTCTATGTGACGAACCCCCAGGTAACCATCGAGGTCGACCGTGAAAAAGCGGCGGTCTACGGCGTCACCGTCGATCAGGTTCGACAGGAGCTCTTCAACGCGTTCGGCGTGCGGCAGGTCGCCACGATCTACAGCCCGGTGAACTATTACCAGGTCATTCTGGAGACCCAACCCGATTTCCAGATCGGTCCGGATGATCTGGCTCGCGTGTATCTGAAGACGTCGAACGGCACGACCGTCCCGCTCTCCGCTGTCACTCGTTTCGAGCGCACCGTCGGTCCGCTGACTGTCAATCACCAGGGACAGCAGCCGGCCGTGACGATTGCTTTCAATCTTGCGCCCGGCGTCTCGCTTGGCCAGGCCGTCACTGCCATTCAGAATCTCGAACGGGAAGAGCGGCTGCCGGCGACGATTACGACCGGCTTCCAGGGCACCGCGCAGGTGTTCCAGGACTCCTTACGCGGGCAGGGGATCTTGATCCTCGCCGCCATATTCGCCGCCTACGTCGTGCTCGGCATCTTGTATGAAAGCTTTATCCACCCGATCACGATCATTTCCGGGCTACCATCCGCGGGCATTGGCGCGATCCTGACGCTGATGCTGTTCAAGATGGACCTCTCGGTCATCGCCATGATCGGCATCGTGATGCTGATCGGCATCGTCAAAAAGAACGCGATCATGATG
>DAISKM010000119.1:0-8750 GCA_036820945.1 Pseudolabrys sp. | reverse complement strand
GTCGTACATCCGCCGGAACCACGAAATCTGCAGAAGCTTGTCGCGTGTCGCGTCGAACACGAAAGCGATCACCCCGAGACCAAGCAATTTGGCAAGCGAAAGCGTCGCTACGGTGCCGAACCAGTTGCCAGTGGCGATGAAATACAGCCCGAGGAATTTCATCGGCAACACGACGATAAACGGGACCACGAACACAACGAGAGCCGCGTAGGGCGGCAAATCGTCAACCCGCCGGGCAACTGCGACCTTCAGCTTGCGCCAGGGAACAAAACTGACGACACTCGCGACTATGGGCTCGAGGTGATCCCACAGCCAGGCTTCCACCAGAAGCAGCAGCGCGAGAATGACCCACAGCGGGCGCAGCATGTTTCGACGCATGAATCAAATATAGGCGCGCAGAATGTCCCGGATAAGGCGAACGCCTACGGCTGCGGCGGCGACGCACGATCCAACACATTGATAAGGTGCGGAGTTTCGCTTTCGACCTCGCCTACGACCTCACCCGTCCGCCGTCGACGTTGAGGGTCTGCCCGGTCATGAAGGCCGCATCTTCGCTGGTGAGAAACGAGACTGCGCCGACCAGATCTTCCGGTACTTCGACGCGCTTGATCGCCTGCATTTGCGCGACCGCGGCAAATTCATCATCCATAGTTTTGAAGCCCGGACGCGGCTGACGCACAATCGTGCCAGGGGAGCGGGTTAAACCGGGCGCAATTGCATTGACCGTGATGCCGTCGGGAGCCAGATCGGTTGCAAGCGCGCGCGTGAAGCCGACGATCCCGCCCTTGCTCGCAACGTAATGGGCAAAGCCGCTAACGACCGAACCAAGCGTGCTCGACGCCATGTTGACGATCCGGCCCCATTTGCGCGCGCGCATCCCGGGCACAAAAACGGCCGTCACCAGAAAGGTGCCGTCGAGATTGATTGAAAGAACCTGGCGCCAATCTGCAAAGGTCATATCGGGAAAGTTTTTCTGCGGAAAGATGCCGGCGCAGTTCACCACGATGTCAACGTGACCGAATTTGTCCTGGACCTGCTTCGCCATGGCAGCGACCGAACTTTCCGACGCGACATCGCACTTGACCGCGATCGCTTGCCTGCCGGCGGCCTCAACCATTTTGACGGTCGAGGTCCCGTCGCCAATATCGGCGATGGCAATATGTGCGCCGTCTTCAGCCAAACGCTTGGCGAATGCCTGTCCTATTCCGCCCGCCGCGCCGGTGATGACTGCGACTTTATCCTTATGGCCCTTTGCCATGTACGATCTCCCCCGAAACTTGTTCTGTTTATTCGGGCGCGTCAGGATCACATGTGGATCGCGCGTTTCGCGACTGCCATGGCCGCTTCCTTCACCGCTTCAGGCAGAGTCGGATGCGCGTGACATGTGCGCGCGATGTCCTCGGCTGACGCGCCGAACTCCATGGCTATGACGGCTTCGGCGATCATGTTGCCGGCATCCGCGCAGATCAGATGAACGCCCAGCACGCGGTCGGTTTTCGCGTCGGCCAGAATCTTGACAAAGCCGTCCGTGGTCAGATTGACCTTGGCGCGGCCATTAGCCGTAAACGGAAACTTGCCAACGTTGTACGCGATGCCGTCGGCCTTCAATTCCTCTTCGCTTTTTCCGACAGTTGCGATTTCCGGATAGGTATAGACCACGTTGGGAATGGCATCGTAGTTCACGTGCCCCGCCTGACCGACAAGAATTTCAGCCACGGCAACGCCCTCGTCCTCGGCCTTGTGGGCCAGCATCGGGCCCGAAATGACGTCGCCAATTGCCCATATGCCCGCGACATTGGTTGCATAATAGCGATCGACGATGACACGCCCACGTTCGTCCAGTTTGACGCCGAGCTCCTTAAGACCAAGCCCTTCGGTGAACGGTACCCGGCCGACCGCGACCAGGACCACGTCGGCCTCGATCGTTTCAATCGCTCCACCTTTCGCAGGCTCGATGGTTGCCTTGAGCCGTTTTCCCGATGTGTCGACCGCCGTAACCTTTGACGACAGCCTAAACGTCATGCCTTGTTTTTCCAGCAGACGTTGCGCCTGACGGCGCACTTCGCCATCGGTGCCTGGTAAAACGCCATCGAGAAATTCCATGAACGTCACCTGCGAGCCCAGCCGCCTCCAGACCGAGCCAAGCTCAAGGCCAATCACTCCGGCGCCGACTACGAGCAGATGCTTGGGCACCTCCGGCAGCGTCAGCGCTCCGGTCGATGAGACAATGCGTTTCTCGTCGATTGCGATGCCCTTCAGACGCGCAGCGTCCGACCCCGTCGCAATAACGATCGATTTGGCCTCGAGTGTCTGCGGTCTGCCGTTTTCGCTTCTGACCTCGACCTTGCCGGGCGAGGTGATGCGGCCGCTGCCGTGGTAGGCATCGACCTTGTTTTTCCTGAACAGGAAGTCGACGCCTTTGACGTTGCCTTCGACGCCCCTGTCCTTGAACGCCATCATTGCCTTGAGGTCGAGCTTAGGCGCGGAAACATCGATTCCCATCATGGGGAAGGTATGCCCTGCCTCCTCGAACAATTCAGACGCGTGCAAGAGCGCCTTCGAGGGAATGCAGCCGATGTTGAGGCAGGTGCCCCCATACGTGGCGCGTTTCTCGACAACGGCAGTTTTCAAGCCGAGTTGCGCGGCACGGATGGCGCATACATAGCCGCCTGGGCCGGTGCCGATGACGATGAGGTCGTAGGGCATCAAACTACTCCACACTCTCGATCGTCATGGCCGGGCTTGTCCCGGCCATCCACGTCTTAAGGAGCAAGGCGTGGATGCCCGGCACAAAGCCGGGCATGACGGAGAAAAACGCTACAGATCCAACACTACTCGCGCGGGGTCTTCGAGGCATTCTTTCACGCGCACCAGGAAGGTGACCGCCTCGCGGCCATCGACGATACGGTGATCGTAGGAAAGCGCGAGATACATCATCGGGCGGGGCTCGATCTTGCCGCCCACGACCACCGGCCGCTCCTGGATCTTGTGCATGCCGAGGATGCCGGACTGCGGCGCATTCAGTATCGGGGTGGACATCAGCGAGCCATAGACGCCGCCATTGCTGATGGTGAAGGTTCCGCCCTGCATGTCTTCGATCTTGAGCGTGCCCTCGCGCGCACGCCGGCCGAAATCGGCAATGGTCTTTTCGATTTGCGCGAGCGACATCTGGTCGGCATCACGGATGACAGGCACAACCAGACCGCGGTCGGTGCCGACCGCAACGCCGATGTGATAGTAATTCTTGTACACAATGTCGGTGCCGTCGATCTCGGCATTGACTGCGGGAATCTCCTTCAACGCCTGAATGCAGGCACGCACAAAGAAGCCCATGAAGCCCAGCTTCACCCCGTGCTTCTTCTCGAACAGATCCTTGTACTCATTGCGCAGGTGCATCACGGCACTCATGTCGACCTCGTTGAAGGTCGTGAGCATGGCGGCCGTGTTCTGGGCGTCTTTCAGGCGGCGGGCAATGGTCTGGCGCAGCCGGGTCATGTGCACGCGCTCTTCCCGCGCGGCATCGTCTGCTGGGGACGGTGCCCGCATCTGCACGGGCGCGGATACCGGAGTGGGAGCCGCCGCGGCGCGCTCGATTGCGCCCAACATGTCGGCCTTGGTGACCTGGCCATGCATTCCGGTGCCGGCAATCCTCGACGGGTCGACGCCGCTTTCGGCCGCCATCTTTCGCACCGATGGGGGCAACGGCATCTCGCGCGGCTGCGGCTGCTCAGGACCCGCACCGATCGGTTTCGTTTTTGCAGTCTTTTCATCCGGCGCACCGGTTGGGCTCGCCGCCGGCTTCGTCGCGATCGGCGCGGCAGCCTTGGGTGCAGCGCCGACGCCTTCCTTGATTTGTCCAAGCAACGCGCCAACCGCAACTGTATCGCCATTCTTCACAGCGACTTCGGACAGCACGCCCGCGGCCGGCGCCGGCACTTCGAGCGTCACCTTGTCGGTCTCAAGTTCGACCAGCGGCTCATCCACTGCCACCGCATCGCCCTGCTGCTTGAACCACTTGCCGACCGTGGCCTCGGTCACCGATTCCCCAAGTGTCGGCACGCGGATGTCAGCCATGACTCCTATCCTTTTTTGGTCATGGCCGGGCTTGCCCCGGCCATCCACGACTTCCTTGCTGACACTTCGTCAAGGCGTGGATGCCCGGCGCAAGGACGGGCACGACGAAGTGCAACCGATTATCCCAGCGCCTCTTCGAGGAACTGTTTGAGCTGCGCCAGATGTTTTGACATTTGACCCACCGCGGGCGAAGCCGAGGCCGGACGCCCCGCATAGCGCATCGTGCGATGCTTAGCGCCGATCTGATTGAGCACCCACTGCAGGAAGGTGTCGACGAAGAACCAGGCGCCCATGTTGCGCGGCTCCTCCTGGCACCACACCATCTCCGCCTGCTTGAAACGGGAAAGCTCGGTAATCAGCGCCTTGGTCGGAAACGGGTAGAGTTGCTCGAGACGAAGGATGTAGATGTCGTCGATGCCGCGCTTCTCGCGTTCATCGTAAAGATCGTAATACACCTTCCCTGAGCACATGATGACACGGCGAATCTTGTCGTCGGGTACGAGCCTGATCTTCTCATCCGGCAACAACTGCGCGTCGTCCCAGAGCAACCGATGGAACGAGGTGCCGGTGGTCATTTCGTCGAGCCGGGAAACAGCGCGCTTGTGGCGAAGCAGCGATTTCGGCGTCATCAGAATCAGTGGTTTGCGAATCTCGCGCTTCAGCTGCCGGCGCAAAATGTGGAAATAGTTCGCAGGCGTTGTGCAGTTGGCGTCCGGCATATTGTCTTCGGCGCACATCTGCAGATAGCGCTCGAGGCGCGCCGACGAATGCTCCGGCCCCTGCCCCTCGTAGCCGTGCGGGAGCAGGCACACGAGGCCCGACATGCGCAGCCATTTGCGTTCGCCCGAAGAGATGAATTGATCGAACACGACCTGAGCGCCGTTGGCGAAATCGCCAAACTGTGCCTCCCACAGCGTCAAGGCCCTCGGTTCAGCAGTGGAATAGCCATATTCGAAACCAAGCACGGCCTCTTCCGAGAGCATCGAATTGAGCACCTCGTACCGACCCTGCGGATTGCCAAGATGATTGAACGGCGTGTAGCGCTCCTCGGTGTTCTGATCGAACAGCACCGAGTGACGCTGCGAAAATGTCCCGCGCTCGCTGTCCTGACCAGAGAGGCGGACGCGGTGTCCTTCCTTCAACAGCGAGCAAAATGCGAGCGCCTCGCCCGTTGCCCAATCAATGCCCTCGCCGCTCTCGATTGCTTTTGCCCGAGCGTCGAGAAATCGCTGGATCGTCCGGTGTACGGTGAAATCCTGCGGAACCGTCGTTATTTTCTTGCCGATGTCACGCAGCAACGTTGCATCGACGCCGGTATTGCCGCGGCGTGGATCGTCGGCGTCATGCGCCGCTTTCATGCCTGACCACCGGCCATCGAGCCAATCGGCCTTGTTCGGCTTGTAGCCCTGACCGGCTTCGAACTCGGCGTCGAGGCGCCTGCGCCACTCCGCCTTCATCCTGTCGATTTCGCCTTCTGTTACGATGCCCTCGCCGATCAGTTTCTTGCCGTAGATTTCCAGCGTACTCGGATGCGCCCGGATCTTCTTGTACATCAGGGGCTGGGTGAACGCAGGTTCGTCGCCCTCGTTATGCCCGAACCGCCGGTAACAGAACATGTCAATAACCACCGGCCGCTGGAACGTCTGCCGGTACTCGGTCGCCACCTTGGCGGCAAATACAACAGCTTCCGGATCGTCACCGTTCACGTGCAGGATCAAGGCCTCGATCATCTTGGCGACATCAGACGGATAGGGCGATGACCGCGAATAGCGGGGATAGGTCGTGAACCCGATCTGGTTGTTGACGATGAAATGCAGCGACCCACCGGTGCGGTAGCCCTTCAGACCGGACAGGCCGAAGCATTCCGCGACCACGCCCTGCCCCGCAAATGCCGCGTCGCCGTGGATCAACAGCGGCATCACCATGGTGCGCTCGTCGGGCTTCGCATGGTGCTGGTCCTGCTTGGCGCGCACCTTGCCCAAGGTGACCGGGTCGACGATTTCCAGATGCGACGGGTTGGCGGTGAGCGACAAGTGGACCTGGTTGTTGTCGAACTCGCGATCGGATGACGCACCGAGGTGATATTTCACGTCGCCGGAGCCTTCGATCTCGTCCGGAGTGGCGGAGCCGCCCTTGAATTCGTGAAACAACGCGCGGTGTGGCTTGCCCATCACCTGAGTAAGGACATTGAGCCGACCGCGATGCGGCATGCCGATGCAGACCTCCTTCACGCCGAGATTGCCCCCACGCTTGATGATCTGCTCGAGGGCGGGAATCAGCGACTCTGCGCCATCCAGACCGAACCGCTTCGTGCCTGTATATTTGACGTCGAGAAACTTCTCGAAGCCTTCCGCTTCCACCAGTTTGTTCAGAATCGCGCGTTTGCCTTCGCGCGTGAATGTAATCTCCTTGTCGCGGCCCTCGATGCGCTCCTGGATCCAGCTTTTCTGCGCCGCGTTTGAGATGTGCATGAATTCCACGCCAAGCGTCTGGCAGTACGTGCGGCGCAGAATGGCGACAATCTCCCGCATGGTCGCGAATTCGAGGCCAAGCACGTTGTCCAGGAAAATTTTGCGGTCGAGGTCGGCCTCGGTGAATCCGTACGAGCGCGGATCGAGTTCTTCCTCGTTCTTCTCCGGCTCGAGCCCGAGGGGATCGAGCTTGGCATGGAAGTGGCCGCGGATGCGGTAGGCGCGGATGAGCATCAACGCGTGGATCGAATCGCGCGTCGCCTGCATTACGTCGGCGGAGAAAAGCTCGACGCCCTTTGCCTGCGCGGCGGCTACGATTTTATCGCCCAGCTTCTTTTCGGTTTCGGCCCATTGGCCGTCGAACGCAGCGACCAAGTCGCCATTTGGACGCTGCGGCCAGTCCGGTTTCTTCCAGGACGGCCCTCCAGCACTTTTCAAGACATCCGGTTTCTCGTCCTTCAGGCTCTGAAAAAAGGCACGCCACTCGGCATCGACCGCCGCCGGATCTTTCTCGTATTTGGCGTGGAGGTCTTCGATATAGGACGCATTGCCCCCGTAAAGGAATGATGTATTGGCGAAAATGGCGTTGGCGTCCTGGCGCGTCATGGCGGTTTCTCAAAATCCTTGCGCTGAGGGGAGATGCGTTCACCCCGAAAAGAGGGGCAGGCGGCGCAATCCCTTTCTTTTACCTCTATTTATGACGTGTGTAAGTCGGCAAAAGGGGTATGCCTGAACCGAGATTCAATGCTTGCGGCGGTATTGGCAGGCCACTTTTCGATGCCGCGAACCGGAAAAAGAAAGGGCCTCGGCGGTGCCGAGGCCCTTTAATTACGAGAGAGCAGATCGCAGTGTCAGATCAGCGCCACCAGTTGAAGCGCCAGACCAGCGAAGAGGTGACCGTCTGGATGAATTTTTCCGAGTGCACAAATTCGCCAGTAACTGGTGTCTTCCAGTAGAGTCCTGGCAGCCAATCAAACCTGTATTCGTAACCGCTGCCCAGGAACCAGCCGGTATATCTATTTTCGTCGATAGAAAGCGGCGGCGCTATGGGTGCGCCCGCGGCCGTGATGAAATTAACGCCTTTGAAATTAGCTTGAGTGTAGCCGCCGGTACTTCTGACGCTCAAGTTCAAACGAAATAGCGCGGACTGATGGCCGCGCACTCAGCGCTAGTGCCGAACTAGCGACGACCGAAGATAAGATCCCAGAACGTCCAGTCGAATTTGTAACTGAGCGCTCCCCGGACAATATCACCGGAAACCTTGTTGGTTCCCGTAACCAGTGTGACCCCCCGCTGGTCGATTACGTCATAATTGAGATCGCCGAGATCGTAGTGCAGATATTCGGCTCGCACCAACCAGTGGCCGATTGCGTATTCAAGCCCGCCGCCCGCCGCCCAACCCCACCGGGTCTTCCACTCGTTACCAAAGAGACAGCCCCCGATGGGACATCCGGCCTGCGTGATAAAGGTGTTGGCGCTCGCGCGCCCGGAGGCCAGCCCGCCAGTACCATACAGGAGAAGATTGTCAAAAATCAGATAGCCTACACGCCCGCGCGTTGTGCTGAGCCAGTCAAGCTTCTGTTCGGCAGACGTCGTTGTCGCGATGCCGCCCGGAGCCGTGACAACCGTTTGCGAGGCTTTGATATTGCTGAAGGAGAAATCTGAATCCCAGCCCAGTACGAAGCGGTTGAATTGCCAATTGGTGCCATATTGCACACCACCTACGACGCCGCGCGGATTATCCGCGAGCGAGAGCGGCGCGGTCCCCGCCGGAAAGACTGCAAAAGAATTGAGATCGACCGGCTCACTGCCCCAACCATAACCAATATTGCCGCCGACATAAGAACCGGTCCAATTGTAGGGTGCCGCAACCGGAGGCGCATAGGCCGGTGCTTTGGCCGGCAGATCGGCCGACAGGGCAATTCCAGTGGCGCTAATTGTGGCAGCAGCAATCAATCCGATAGCAGCAATCAATCCGATAGAAGTGAGGCGCATCAGCAATCCCCCATGGATCAAGTTGCAATATCGCATCAAGTAACCAGGTGCATAAGCGGTTGTTCGGCAATCCAACGAAAATTGCCAAGCTGTGGTAATTTGGATACATCACTTCTGTAACTGGTGCCCATTTACTGGAGCAAAACGCGGTCCCGCGTGCGCCCTCTCACGGCGAAAACAGGGGTTCGAGTCCCTAGGGAGCGTCAATAG
>DAISKM010000118.1:0-8863 GCA_036820945.1 Pseudolabrys sp. | reverse complement strand
ATCGGCTGTTGTCCGCAGCGGCAGGACCGTTCACTCCTATTCTCCTGGCCCGACGACTCAAGCGCGGCAAGGAACACAGGCAGCGCCTGCCTGAGCGCCGTGGTGAAAGTCGCATTGCGCGTCCCGAAGGCCCTCTTGTCTGGTTGCATGGCGCGAGCGTCGGTGAGCTTGCGAGTGTTTTGCCTTTGATCGATCGAATCCGCGCCCGCGGGATGGGCATGCTGGTCACTACAGGCACTGTCACATCGGGCGGCCTGGCCGAGCAGCGCCTGCAGCGCGGGGTGATTCACCAATTCGTTCCACTTGATATTTCCCGGTTCGTGCGTCGTTTTCTCAACCATTGGCAGCCGGATCTCGCATTGTTCGTCGAATCCGAACTTTGGCCGAACATGATGGTGGAAGCGTCGGCGCGGGGAATCCCGATGATTCTGGTCAATGGCCGCCTCTCCGAACATTCGTTCAAGCGTTGGCAGCGCGCACCGAATTCCATTGCCAGTCTGCTCCGGCGTCTCGATCTTTGTCTGGCCGGAACGGCCTCGGACGCAGCGCGGCTGAGCGAATTGGGCGCAGCGAACGTGGTGACCACAGGCAACCTCAAGCTCGACGTGCCGCCGCCGCCGGCCGACCCCGCAGCGCTACAGACACTGCAAAACGCGGTGAACGGGCGGCGCGTCATTGCAGCCACTTCCACACATCCCGGCGAAGACGAAGCGATCATCGAGGCTCATCTCCGCCTGGCCAAGAATTTTTCCGATTTGTTGACCCTGATCGCGCCGCGTCATCCCGACCGTGGCCCGGACATCGCCGGCATTGCGACCGCCGCAGGTCTCGCCACAAGCCTGCGCTCGCGAGGGGAACTGCCCAAACCCACGACGCAGATTTACGTCGTCGACACGATGGGAGAACTCGGTCTCGTTTATCGGCTGGCGTCCGCCGTGTTCATTGGCGGCTCACTGGTCAAACACGGCGGCCAAAACCCGGTCGAGGCTGCCAAGTTGAGCGCCGCAATCTTGCATGGCCCGCATGTCTGGAATTTCGGCGAGATCTACAAGGCGCTTGACACTGCGCGTGGCGCAGAAACGGTCGAAAGCGTCGATCGCCTGACGGCACATCTCGCTGCCGGGCTCGCCGATCCTGATGCATGCGCGCGCATGGCCAATGCGGCCGCCATCGTGGTGCGCAACTTGGGTGGTGCGCTGGACCGCACATTGGCATCGCTTGATCCGTATCTCATGCAACTCCAGTTGCGGCAACGGATCCACCATGCGTGAGCCGGCATTCTGGTGGCGCAAGGCGGGCTTCACTGCAGGCATGCTCGGTCCGCTGGGACGCATCTACGGCTCCATTGCAGAGAGGCGCATGTCGGCGACTGGAATCCGGGCCGGCGTCCCTGTCATATGCGTAGGCAATTTCACGCTCGGCGGCGCCGGAAAGACGCCTACGGTGATGATGCTGGCAGGACTGTTCGCGAGCGCCGGCACGCGGGCATTTTGTCTCAGCCGAGGTTATGGCGGCGATGTCGCAGGTGCCAAGCTTGTGGATGTTCACCAGGACAAGGCAGCTCAGGTTGGCGATGAGGCGCTGCTGATCGCACACGTCGCGCCGGTCATCGTGGCGCGAGACCGGGTGGCTGGTGCAGCCCTGGCGCGCGAGCAAGGCGCTGAACTCATAGTCATGGATGATGGATTGCAAAATCCCTCCTTGATGAAGGACTTCACGCTCGCGGTGGTCGATGCACGACGCGGCATCGGCAACGGGCTAGTGTTCCCGGCAGGACCGCTGCGCGCCCCGTTAGCGGCACAGCTCGCGCAAACCGATGGCTTGCTGGTGGTTGGAGACGGCAACAATGCCGAGAATGTGACTGAGCAATGTCGCTCACGCGGCCTTCCCGTCTTTCACGGGCGCCTCGTCCCCGATCCAGCCACCGTCGAGTCTCTGAAGGGACGTCGCGTCCTGGCGTTTGCAGGCATCGGCGATCCCGAAAAGTTCTTTGCCACCGCTGTCGAGGCGGGCATCGAGGTCGCGCAGCGTCGCGCGTTTGCCGATCACCATCGCTTTACGGCGGAGGAAGCGGCGGATCTCATCATGCAGGCCGAACACAGCGGTCTTGCCCTTCTCACCACCGAAAAGGACCGCGCACGAATGGCCGGTGACCCCTTGCTCGGGGCTCTCGCCCTACGAGCGCACCCACTGGGCGTAACGCTGGTGGTTGAACAAGCCGATGAATTGCGGCGGCTTGTGACGTCAAACTTCAGGCACTAGTCAGCTCCCTTATTGGCAGCGAGCGTTCCCCGATGGCGTTGCAGGACCGCCTCGGGGGTAGCATAAGCTTCCTGCAGATCGACGCTCCAGTATTTCAGCTCTTCAAGCGGGATCGGCACCCCGGTCACTGCGCAGCGCACGAAGGCCCCCGGCCGCACGACGCGGAAATCGCCATCGAGGTATTTTACCTCTGCTTCGCCATTCATCGGCGACGGACGGTCATAGCGGTTAAGCAACAGAGCCTCCGATTCAAACGGGGTTTGTCCTGCCAAACATAATCGTTCGCCTGCGTCAGCGAAACCCTCGAATTTCTGCTCAGGCGCCGAACAGATTGCCTTGCCCAGCAGGGCCCTCGCCGCCGCCGCGACCGCGTGACTTGCTTTTCGCGGACGGCAAGACACGTTCACCGTCCGCAGTCGCACCTACACGGCCATCGGAAAATTCGATGTCGAGCCGCATGCCGGCGCCAACGGCGGTTGACGAGCGTAGCGGATGCCCCTCTTCATCGCGGACAAGCGCGAACCCACGGGCGAGAACGCCACGATAGGAATAAGCCGCCAGCAATTGCCCGGCGCTTCGCAGACGCTGAACGCGACGATCGAGGATAATCCGCAAGGCACGTCGCCCCCGGCCGCTTAAACCAGCTGTCTGTTCCTTGCAGCGTTCAATGCGATGCGACAACAGGCGCGGCGACAGGCGTGACGCTGCGCGCGTCAAGTGCGTGTGGTGAATTTGGGCATTCGCACGCAGCGCCCGCGGCAGCCGACCGGCGCAGGCATCCAGCCGCTGGCGTGGAATCGCCAACAGTTCATCGAGCGCCGGCAACGCCCGCGTGAGCAGGCGAAGCTCCTTCCGATGTCGATCGATGTTGCGCCGCCAGCAGGCAAGCTTGCGCGCGCCAAGATCGGCAAGTGAAATCATCAGTTCGGCGCGCACCGGAACTGCAATTTCTGCGGCGGCGGTAGGCGTCGGCGCACGCCGATCAGCGGCAAAATCGATCAGAGTAACATCGGTCTCGTGACCGACGGCTGAGATAAGCGGGATCATGCTCGCCGCTGCCGCCCTTACGACGATCTCTTCGTTGAATGGCCACAAATCTTCGAGGGAGCCGCCCCCACGCGCGACGATGATCAGATCGGGCCGCGGCAACGACCCATTCGGAGGAAAATCGTTGAACCTGCGAATGGCATTGGCAATCTCGGCCGACGCGGTTTCGCCCTGCACCCGCACGGGCCAGACCAGCACCCGGCGCGGAAACCGGTCCTCAAGACGATGCAGAATATCGCGGATGACCGCGCCGGTTGGCGACGTGACGACCCCGATCACTTCGGGCAGGAACGGCAAAAGCTGCTTGCGCGCGTCATCGAACAATCCTTCGGCGGCAAGCTTCCTCTTGCGTTCTTCCAGAAGCTTCATCAGCGCGCCGACACCGGCGGGCTGCAGGCTGTCGATGACGATTTGGTACTTCGAACGTGCCGGAAATGTCGTCAACCTGCCCGTGACGACAACTTCAAGTCCTTCCTCGGGCTTGACGCGCATCCGGCCATAGGTGGTTCTCCAGATCACAGCCTCGACGCAGGCGTCCTCGTCCTTGAGAGAGAAATAGGCATGGCCCGACGAATGCGGACCCTTGAAGCCGGAAATTTCCCCACGAACTCGCACATAGCCGTAGGCATCCTCGACGGTGCGCCTGAGCGCCGCCGAAAGCTCCGAGACGGTCCATTCCACAACGTTATCGAGCGCAGGCTCTGCCATAGGGGTCGAATCTCTTGCGGGCACAACGTGCCATGCTACACCAAACTGCAATCATCCACTAAAGACCGGCCGCGAGGCTCATGAACATCCTCATTATCGGTTCCGGCGGACGTGAGCACGCATTGGCCTGGAAAATCGCCGCCAGCCCACTGACCGACAAACTTTACTGTGCGCCGGGCAACGCGGGCATCGCACGCGTGGCTGAGTGCGTGGCGATCGACCCCGCGGACCACAAAGCGGTGATCGCATTCGCCAAGGACAGAAAAATCGATCTGGTCGTGATCGGGCCGGAAGTGCCGTTGTGTGCGGGCATCGTCGACGATCTGGAAGCCGCCGGGATCAAGGCGTTCGGTCCGACCAAATGGGCGGCGCGACTGGAAGGCTCGAAGGGCTTCACCAAGGATCTGTGCAAGGCGAACAACATTCCGACCGCCGCTTACGAACGCTTCAAAGGCGCGAGCGCGGCGAAGGATTACGTCCGCAAAAAAGGCGCTCCCATCGTTGTGAAGGCCGATGGGCTTGCCGCCGGAAAAGGCGTCGTTGTCGCGGAGACGATCGCGGAAGCCGAAGCGGCCATCGACATGATGTTTGGCGGCGGCCTCGGTGCTCCTGCCTGGGAGCTCGTGATCGAGGAATGTCTCGTCGGCGAGGAAGCCTCGTTTTTCGCGCTCAGTGACGGGAAGACCGCTATCCAGCTTGCGTCGGCGCAAGACCACAAGCGCGTCGGCGACGGCGACAGGGGTCCGAACACGGGCGGCATGGGCGCCTATTCGCCTGCACCGATCATGACCGAGGATGCGAATCGTCGCGTGATGGACGAAATCATCCATCCCACTGTGCGGGCCCTTAAACGCGCCGGCGCGCCGTACAAAGGCGTTCTGTTTGCCGGATTGATGATCACCAAGGATGGTCCGAAGCTCATCGAATACAACGTGCGTTTTGGAGACCCGGAATGCCAGGTCCTGATGCTGCGTCTGATGTCCGACCTGGTGCCCGCGCTTCTTGCAGCGTGCGACGGACAGCTAAAGAATTTTGATTTGCGCTGGTATCCCGACGCCGCGCTGACGGTGGTCATGGCAGCGAAAGGCTATCCGGGCAACTACAATAAAGGCTCAACCATTGAGGGGCTCGACGCGGCCGCGCAGATCGAGGACGTGGAAATTTTTCATGCCGGCACGAAGGCCGATGGCAGCCGGATTGTCGCCAATGGCGGGCGCGTGCTCAATGTCTCTGCGCGCGGCAAGACCGTTCGCGAGGCGCAAGCCCGCGTCTATGCGGCCATCGATCGCATCAATTGGCCTGACGGCTTTTGCCGCCGCGACATTGGCTGGCGCGCCATTGAGCGGGAGAAGTAGACTTCATTCACGAGAGATTTTGCGACGAAGCATCATTCCGCTGGTGGCGAGAATACAGCGCTGTTCGCGAATTGGAGGGCAGGAGATCGATAATGCATCCCGTGTTGCGGCTTTACGAAGATGTCCTCTCGAACGCCAACAAATCCGAATTCCGGCTGCCACCCACCCCGCGCTTTATTTTTGTCGTGCACGGAGTCAAGCCGGGTGCAGCCGGCGTCACGTGCTGGCGGTGGGAACTCGCGCGCGGCGATCAGGGCACCGTCACCGCCAACGAGCCGGGCATGATTACGCGTGAAAAATTAAGTGCGTTTCTGGAGACGATGCCAAAGGGTGATCTTTTGATGCGCGGCGATAGCGTCGCTTTCCCGCCTGGCGGCTGCGCCTATCTGCATCGCCATCAGGGTCCCGGAATACGATGCCTGATCGAAGGTGGCATACGCATCGATACCCACGGCCGGTCGACGTCGTTCGGCCCTGGAGGCGCGTGGTATGAATCCGGTCCGGACGCGGTGTTCGCACAAGCCGCAACCGACAAGCCAAGCCGCTTTATTCGCGTGATGATCCTGCCGCGCGAACTCCAGGGCAAAAGCTCAATTCAATATGTGAACGATGACGACAAGGCGAAGCCCAGGTCACAGCAGTATAAGATCTACGCAGATACGCCGATCTCGTTCGAAGCGCGAAAATGATTCCAGCCGATGATGTCGATCGACCGACAGCAGGCTTTTTCGGGCACCAAGGACGCCGCGCCGGCGCTGCGTCTGGATGCAGCGCGGCTTGAAGGCTATCTGGCCACACATATCGTGGGTTTCGCCGGCCCACTCGCAATCAGGCAGTTCAAGGGCGGGCAGTCGAACCCAACATATTTGCTCGAGACGCCGGCGCGGGCCTACGTCCTGCGCCGCAAGCCCCCGGGCAAGCTCCTTCCGTCAGCTCATGCGGTGGACCGCGAATATCGCGTTATTCGAACGCTGCATGCGCAAGCCTTTCCCGTCGCGGAACCTCTCACCTATTGCTCCGACGAGAGCGTCGCCGGAACGCCCTTTTACGTGATGGATTACGTCGACGGGCACGTGTTCTGGGAACCGCAAATGCCGGGCTCCAATCCAGCCGAGCGCGCGGCAGTCTACGATTCGATGAATGCGACGATCGCTCGCCTCCATGCACTCGATCCCGCGAAGATCGGTCTTGGCGATTTCGGCAGGGGCGAAAACTATGTCGCGCGGCAGGTTGAGCGATGGTCGAAACAATATCGCTCCTCGGAGACCGAAAAGATCGATGCCATGGAGCGCTTGATCGACTGGCTGCCCAAGCACATTCCCCAGGGCGGTCCGGTGCGGCTCGTGCATGGCGATTACCGGCTCGACAATCTGATCGTCGCGCGCGATGCGGCGAAGGTCCTCGCCGTGCTCGATTGGGAATTGTCGACGCTCGGCGATCCGCTGGCGGATTTCACCTACCACCTGATGGCCTGGCATATGCCCCATTCCGAGAGCGCAGCGGGGACGGCGACGCTCGTCGGTCAAGACCTGAATGCGCTCGGCATTCCCTCGATGAGCGACTATGTCGACAGTTACGTCGCGCGCATCGGACTCGACCCTCGCCCTCACCTGCCCGTCTACCTCTCCTATAATTTTTTTCGCATCGCCGCCATTCTGCAGGGCATCATAGGCCGCGTTCGCGATGGTACGGCGACCAGCGAATTCGCTCCGGCAAAAGCCGAAATGATCCGCCCGCTCGCCGACAAGGCCTGGGACTTCGCCCAACAGGCCTGATCTGCTTCGGCAGCATCAACAAATCCTTTCCGAGGAAAGCCGGATTTGTCGCCGCGCCGACGCACATAATTGAGACTCGAGCGGCTAAATTGGCATCATGCCTAAGGTCGAAAGCCCACCGAAGCCGCGACAGCAAGTCTTTGAAAGCGAGGCCGCCACCCCGCCGGTCTCAAAGCAGGCTCCTCCGCCGCCCGGCATGGGCAAATTCGTGGACAAGACGGCATAAGCCCAGTTTTTGAAGGCTATCGTCGGGCCTGAAAGAAATTTTTCAACAGCGTCACGCTGTCGCTTTCGTTGATGCCGCCATAGACCTCGGGGCGGTGATGGCATGTCGGCGCGGCGAAGAAACGAACGCCGTGCTCGACGGCTCCACCTTTGGGATCGGCGGCGCCGAAGTAAAGTCTGCGAATTCGCGCAAACGACATTGCCGTCGCGCACATGGCGCATGGCTCCAGAGAGACATACAGATCGCAGTCCGTCAGTCGCTCGCTTCCGATCGCGGCCGCCGCGGCCCTAATGGCGATGAGCTCGGCATGCGCAGTTGGGTCGCGGTCGGCAATGACGCGGTTACCGGCCCGCGCAATCACGCTGCCATTCCGCACGATGGCACAGCCAACAGGCACCTCGCCCCGCGCCCCTGAGGCACGGGCTTCTTCAAGCGCGATCTGCATGAAAGAAGGCATGGGCGGCGATGCTGTCGTGCCCGGCCTTGTGCCGGGCATCCACGTCTTTATACACGAAGCGACATAAAAGACGTCGATGGCCGGAACAAGCCCGGCCGTCACCTAGACCTTCGATGGCAGAAAAAACAGACAAACATGCGGTGACCGGCGAACGCATCGCCAAGGTGATTGCGCGTGCGGGCCTTGCCTCACGTCGCGAGGCAGAAGCCTGGATCGCGGCGGGTCGTGTGTCCGTCAATGGCGCCGTAATTGCGTCTCCGGCACTGAATGTCAGCCCGTCCGATCGCATTTCGGTCGATGGCGCGCCTTTGCGCGCGCATGAGCGCACGCGGCTTTTCCTCTACCACAAGCCTCGCGGCCTGGTGACGACCCACTCGGATCCGCAAGGCCGCGATACAATTTTCGGCGCGCTTCCTAAAGGTCTGCCGCGCGTGATCAGTGTCGGCAGGCTCGACATCAATACCGAGGGCCTGCTGCTGCTCACCAACGACGGTGGACTGGCGCGCGTGCTGGAATTGCCGGCGACCGGTTGGTTGCGCCGTTACCGCGTGCGCGCCCTCGGGCGCGTCCGGCAGGAAACACTCGACAAGCTTCGCGAGGGAGTATCCGTCGATGGCATCCGCTATGGGCCCATCGAAGCGACTCTCGATCGCGAGCAAGGCGCAAACATCTGGCTCACTGTCGGCATTCGCGAGGGCAAGAACCGCGAAGTGCGCAAGGTTCTTGAAAATCTCAGCTTGAGGGTAAATCGGCTGATCCGCGTCGCATTTGGGCCGTTCGATCTGGGCGAGCTTGAGGATGGCGCGGTGAAGGAAGTCGAAACTGCAGAGTTGCGCGCAAAGCTGGGCGAGCAGATCGTCTCGGCTTCCGGCGCCGATTTTGAAGCGCCTTTGCACGCCGAAGAGCCTGCCATGCGCCAGCCCGAAGCGCGTGATCGAGCACGATCGCCGCGGCAAACGACAGTGGAGCGGCCGACCCGACTTCCCTTCCATGCGCAGCCTGGCCGTCAAAACCACGGACCAAACCCCACGGG
>DAISKM010000117.1:0-8880 GCA_036820945.1 Pseudolabrys sp. | reverse complement strand
CTTCGAGCACCCGCACGATCAGCCCATAATCGTTGAGGCTTGCGAGATCCTTGGCCGCAGGGCCGGAGGCGTAAATTTTTGTGTTGCTGCTTCCCGGCTTTGGCGGCGGACCGATTATTCCCGCGCCCACAAACGGGCAGCCGGTCGCGGCGACGACGTCGGCAATTTTCAGCATTGTCGCCGGGCTGACCGCGTTGCATTCAACGTAAACGGGCTTTTTGTTCGCTGCAGTGAGCAAAGGTGCAAGCCGCTGCGCGAGCGCCAGGGCCTCGCCGGGCGGAATAATCGACATCAGGAAATCGGCCTCCGCAATCGCGCGGTCCTCGGCAGCCTGCATGTCCGCTTCGCGCGCCCGTTTCATACTATCCTCGCTCCGTCCGGCGAGCGATGTGAAGACAGTGACTTTGTTTTCGCTCAGCCGCCGGCCAATGCCGGCGCCCATATTGCCGGGCGCAATGATGGAGACGGTTGGTGTCATGAGCCGGTCACGCCGCCGTCGAGATTGATGCTTTGGCCCGTGACAAACGAAGAGGCCTCGGAGGCCAGGAACAGCACGGCGCCAACCAGGTCTTCAGGCGTTTCGCCGCGCGGCAGGCATTGCATGGCGATAATGCGTTCCTTTTGTTCCGGCGTTACGGTTTTGCGTTCGATTCCCGTAAAGGTCACGCCGGGCAAAATAGCGTTGACAGTGATGCCGTCGGCGCTGACTTCGCGCGCCATCGACAGGCTCATGCCGGCGAGTGCGGCTTTGCTGGCGATGTAGTGAAGATAGTTTGGCCGGCCGAGCCGCACGGCACCGGAGCCGACATTGATGATCCGGCCCCATTTCGCCCGCCGCATGACCGGCACTACCGCGCGGGCGCACAGAAACGGTCCCGTGAGGTTGACGCGCAGCACCTGTTCCCATTCTTCCAGCAGAATCTGGTCGAACGGGCGCATCTCGAGCGTCGAGAAAATCGCCGCATTGTTGATCAGCACGTCAATGCGGCCATATTCGTCCTCCACCGCGTCGATCATTTCATCGATCGATGCAGGATCGGAGACGTCGGTGGTGACCGCCAGCGACTGGCCGCCGGCCTCCATAATCTCCTTGGAAACCGCTGCCGCCTTGCTTTCATTGATCTCAGCAATCACGACCCGCGCACCGGCCATGCCAAAGGACTTTGCGAAGACTCGGCCAATGCCTTGCCCTGCACCGGTGATGATGACGACGCGATCCTTGAGGCCTGTAAAAATGATCGTGTTTAGATCCGCGTTCATATGGCGGCTCTCGTTTTTGGCTCTGGGTCCCCGCTCCCTGCTTCGCCAAAGCGAAGCCGCTTTGGCGAAGCGGCGGCGAGTCCGCGCGGACGAACGGTAAGGGGACGCCATGACTCACGTCCGCTCGTGCCCGCGAAGGCGGGCATCCAGTCCCTTTTGACACTCATGCCGCGCCTCGCGCTGGTTGTGGCAACGACTCCAGCGCCGCACGGGCATTCCATGGCGTCCACCATGGCTTCAAGCCGAGATCGTTCGCGATGATGCCCGCGCTGATATAGCCCGCGCCTCCCGAAATCGCTCCGCCGGGATGCCCGGCAGAGCCGGCGTTATACAGGTTTGGAATTGGCGAGCGGTAGCCGAAATGATTGTACATCACCTGCTCGGCGTTGAACGCGCCCATGAAGATGTCGCCGCAGCGCATGTTGATCAGTTCCTGAATGTACTCGCGGCCTGTGTACACGTATCGCCCAAGGATGTTCTTGCTCGTCATGTTCGGGCAGTACCGCGCGAAGCACTCGATGATCCGGTCGGAAAATTCCTCCTTGAAAGTCTCGTAGCTTTTGCCGTCGAGCTCGGGGTTCAGCGGCATCACGTGCCAGCAGTAGGTCGTATGCTTGCCGGGCGGTGCCTGGGCCGGATCGAGCAAGCTTAACGGTCCCGAGCCGAACTGCACGATTTTTGGCACGCGGCCGGCCTGCACATCCTGATGCGCTGAGAACAGGTCCTCCATCGTCTCGGCGCCAATACTCCATTTCAGCGTGCGGTTGATGTTGGGATCGAATTTCTCAGCCGCAAAGCGAGGACTGTCATTAAGCGCCAGGTGCAGCCCGAATAGGCTCCACGTCGTGTATTGGAAGCCGTCGAGTTTCTTGAGGAACGCGAGCGGCAACTGTTCGCTCCCGACCAGACTCTCGAACGTCTGATGCACGTCAAGGGTCGAAGCCACGAACTGTCTGACACGTACGGTTCGACCGTCGGTTAACTCGATACCGGCCGCCTTGCCGTTCTCGATCACGATGCGTTCGATATTGACTTGCGGCTGGAAAGTGCCGCCGGCGGCGATGAACACTTCCATCAAGCCGCGCGCGAGGTTGAACGAGCCGCCCTGGCACAATTGGTAGCCGCTCTCGAGATCAAAGGCGCGGATGACGGATCCCATGGGGGAAGTCTTCGAGAGCGTGTCCACGAGCCATGTGCCGAACAACGATACCTTGAACAGAAAGAGCAACCGCACATGCTCGTTCTCGAATAATTCGCGCACGACATCGATCGGTTGGTGATTGGAAACCTCGATAAATTCGCGTCCCAAGGCGGTCCGCGACAGCAGTGCCTCCCGCTCTTTCCTTGGCAGGGGCTCGGCGTAGCGCTCCGGCAGGAAAATTTGTGCCGTGATTTTCTCGGCCTTGCCGTTCCACTCGCGGAACGTCGCCGCGTCCTTCTTGGAAAATCGCGCAATATTGGCGACCGATTCCTCCAGATCACGCCCCAGCACGAGGGCCGAGCCGTCTTGATGTGCCTGGCCGAATTCGTAACGAGGCGTGATGTAGGTGACGCGCTCGTCCAGGTTCAGGTCCTTGAACCAAGGCGCCTCGCTGATGTGGAAGTGATTGATCGAATGCAGGTTATGGTAGAAACCCGGCAGGGTGACCTCGCGGGTGCATAGTCCGCCCCCATAGGTGAGCCTGCGGTCGACCAGCAAAATGTCGAGCCCGGCGCGGGCTAGATAGCTGCCGAGGATAAGCCCGTGGTGCCCGGCGCCGATGATGATGCCGTCGTAGGCTTTTTCGAGCGCCTTAGCCAAATTCAAACACCCTGTTTGAAGGCCCGTTGCCGGGTCCGGTGCCGCTAGACTGCCGGGGGCGGTGCGCGCCGGTCAATGGCCGTCGTCGCGTGCGGAATACTTAGAAACAGCGGCACTATCCGATTTACCGTGCGGCGAATTGGGTCGTGTACCGCACAGCGGTAGACCTTTTGGCGCCTGTGCCGCTACATTAGAATATCAAAACGAATAGGGCCGAAGGCCCTTGGGAGGATCTTGTATGCGCAAAGCTCTTTTGGCCGCGACTGCGGCTTCGCTTCTTGCAGCGGCCCCGGCGGCGGCCCAGCAGAAAACCGTAAAAATCGGCTTCATCAGCACGTTCAGCGGTCCGGTTGCCGCGATCGGCAATGACATGCGCAATTCCTTCGAACTCGCGCTCGACCATATGGGCCGCAAGATGGGTGGTCTGCCCGTCGAAGTGATCTATGAGGATGACGGGTTCAAGCCGGAAGTCGGAAAACAGAAAACCGAAAAGCTGATTGAATCCGACAAAGTCGACTTCATCACCGGTTATATCTGGTCCAACGTGCTCCTTGCCTCGGTGAAACCCGCCCTGGATTCAAAAACCTTTCTGATCAGCGCCAACGCGGGCCCGCACCAGCTCGCCGGCGAAGGCTGTTCGCCGTTCTTCTTTTCGACATCTTGGCAGAACGACCAGACCCCGCAGGCGATGGGCCTGTACATGAACCAGAAAGGCGTGAAGACGGTTTTCCTCATCGGTCCGAACTATGCGGCCGGCAAAGACATGCTGGCGGGCGTTGCCTCGACTTTCAAAGGGAAGGTGATTGGCCAGGAGCTGACCAAGTGGCCGGACCAGCTGGACTTCTCGGCCGAGCTCGCCAAGGCGAAAGATGCCAAGCCCGACGCAATATTCGTGTTCTATCCGGGTGCGGCCGGCGCGCAGTTCCTTAATCAGTACGTGCAGTCCGGCTTGAAAGGACAGATTCCGCTCTACACCGCGTTCACCATCGACGAATTGACGCTGCCGCGGCAAAAAGACACCGCACTCGGCGTTCCTGGCGCGCAGCAGTGGGTGAATGACCTTCCAAACGAGACCAACAAGAAGTTCGTTTCCGACTATCGCAAGAAGCACCCGGGCCTTTCACCCACGTTCTATGGCGCACAAAGCTATGACTCGGCCAACCTGATCGCGTCCGCCGTTGCGGCCACCAAGGGAAATCTGAGCGACAAGGCGGCGGTGCAGAAGGCGATGGAGAAAGCCGATTTCAAATCGGTACGCGGCAATTTCAAATATGGGAATAATCACTTCCCGATCCAGAATTTCTATTTGCAGGAGGCGGTCAAGGACCAGGAAGGCAATTTCGCACTCAAGACCGTCGCCACCATCGTCGAGAACGATCAGGATCGCTTTCACGACAAGTGTCCGATGAAGTGATCGGCCACCATACGGGACGGCGGCGGCGCATCGGCGCTGCCGCCGTTTGCTTGCCCGCGCAATTTTCAGTCTGCTCATCATGACACTGTTTATCGAGCAATGCCTGAATGGCCTGCAGTTCGGCCTGCTCCTGTTTCTGCTGGCGGCCGGGCTCACGCTCGTGTTCGGCATCATGGACCTGGTCAACCTGGCGCATGGTTCGCTCTATATGCTGGGGGCCTATTTTGCCGCCACGTTCGCCGCCTGGACCGGCAGTTTCGTGCTCGGCGCGGTGCTCGCGCTTGGCGCCACCCTCCTGGTCGGGATGGCGATCGAAATAATCGCGATGCGGCGACTCTACGGTCGCGACCACCTCGACCACGTGCTCGCAACCTTCGGTCTAATCCTGTTCTTTGACGAGCTGGTGCGATTGATCTGGGGCCCAAGCGGAATGAGCCTGCCGCTGCCGTCGTGGCTCAATACGTCGGTTCGCGTTCTGCCGGGCATCGACTACTCGGCCTACAAACTGTCGATCATCATCGTGTCGCTTGCGGTGGTCGTGTTTCTCTATTTCCTGGTCATGCGCACGCGGATTGGGATGCTGATCCGTGCCGGCGCCTCAAACCGCGAAATGGTGGGTGCACTCGGCGTCAACATCAAGCTGCTATTCACGCTCGTCTTCGGTCTGGGCGCGGCGCTCGCGGGCCTCGCCGGGCTGATGCAGGCGCCGATTTTGACCGTTCAGATCGGCATGGGGGAGAACATTCTCATTCTCGCCTTCGTGATCACCGTCATCGGCGGCATCGGCTCGATCCGCGGCGCGTTTGTCGCTGCAATTTTGGTTGGGCTGATCGACACTTTGGGACGTGCGTACTTCACGGACCTTTTGCGGCTTGTCTTCACGAAGGAAACGGCGGCAACTGCCGCACCCGCTTTGTCCTCAATGTTGATCTATCTGCTGATGGCTATCGTGCTCGTGATCAAGCCCGAGGGTCTGTTCTCGGCGAGCGGCAAATGAGCGGCTGGCTTTCCACGCGCAATATCGCGACTGTAACGCTGCTGCTCGCGCTGGTGCTGCTACCGGTCTATGTCGAGCTGACCGGCAGCCGATTTCTGCTCACACTGTTCACCCGCATCGTTATTCTGGCGATGGCCGCCGTGAGCCTCAATCTTATTCTAGGCTATGGCGGCATGATGAGCTTCGGTCATGCCGCCTATCTTGGCATTGGCGGCTATGCGGTCGGCATACTTGCCTTCGAGGGCGTGTACAGTGGTTTCGTGCAGTGGCCGGTGGCGCTACTGGTCTCAGCGTTGTTTGCGCTGCTAATTGGCGCGCTTAGCCTGCGCACGCGCGGCGTTTACTTCATCATGATCACTTTGGCTTTCGCGCAGATGACGTACTACATCGTAGCGGGACTCGCGCGCTACGGAGGAGACGATGGTCTCACCATCCAGGATCGCAGCAAGTTCTTCGCCCCGGTAAACCTGTCGAATAAAACGCAGTTCTATTACATCTGCCTGACCCTGCTTTTTGCATCGATCTACCTGGTCTGGCGGATCGTCAATTCCCGCTTCGGAATGATGATTCAGGGGGCGCGCTCGAACGATACGCGCATGCGCGCGATCGGGTTTCCGACCTATCGTTATAAGCTGACGTGTTTTGTGATTGCCGGCACACTGTGCGGGCTTGCCGGAGCGCTGCTCGCAAACCACACCGATTTTGTCAGCCCGGCAATGATGTATTGGACCCGCTCGGGCGATCTCATCATCATGGTCGTGCTCGGCGGCATGGGCTCCATCTTCGGCCCGCTGTTCGGCGCGGTGGCGCTGTTGATCCTCGAGGAAGTGCTCTCGGGGATTACCGAATACTGGCAAATCATCCTCGGACCATTGTTGCTGCTGGTCGTGCTGTTCGGGCGCGGCGGCATTGATGGCCTGCTCGGCAAGGTTCGCCATGGCTGATCTGCTGCGGGTCGAAAACTTGTCCAAGCGCTTCGGGGGCATCGTCGCAACCGACAACCTTGCGATGAACATCCCCGAAGGGGAATTGCATGCCGTGATCGGACCCAACGGCGCGGGCAAGACAACGCTGATTGCTCAGCTCAGCGGCCAGCTTGCGCCCGATTCCGGTCAAATCCATTTTGCCGGCAGCGATATCACAGCGGTGCCCATGTACGCGCGCAGCGCGCTTGGGCTGGCCCGCTCGTTCCAGATCACCTCGTTATTCCTTGATTTGAGCGTGCTCGATAATGTCGCGCTCGCCGTACAGGCCCGTGCAGGCCACTCGTTTCATTTCTGGCGCAATGCGCGCCGCGAGCCGGAGTTGCGCGATCCCGCGCGCACGGCTCTCGCCCGTGTCGGCTTGAGTGCGCGAGCGGAGTTGCCGGCATCTGCGCTCAGTCATGGCGAGCATCGCCAGCTCGAGCTCGCGATGGCGCTCGCGTCAAAGCCGCGCATGCTGTTGCTTGACGAGCCGATGGCGGGGCTTGGGCCGGAGGAGTCGGCGCGCATGGTGTCGATGCTGCGCGATCTGAAAAAAGAGCTCACGATCCTGCTTGTCGAGCACGACATGGAAGCCGTGTTCGCTCTCGCCGATCGCATCACTGTGTTGGTTTACGGACGCGCGATCGCATCGGGCAAACCTGAAGAGATTCGAAGAAATGCGCAGGTTCGCGATGCCTATCTCGGCGAGCAGGAGGCCGTCCATGGCGGATAGCGTCCTCAGGCTTGACGGCATCGAAACCTGTTACGGGCTCAGCCAGGTGCTGTTCGGCGTTTCGCTGGCCATCGAGCAGGGCGAGATGATTACCCTGATGGGCCGCAACGGCATGGGGAAAACGACGACCGTGCGCTCGATCATGGGATTGACGCCGGCACGCGCCGGCTCAATTCGATTTCTGGGCAATGAAATTCGAGGCCTTCCATCATACAAAGTCGCCCAGCGCGGCATTGGCCTGGTCCCGGAAGGGCGGCAGATTTTTCCAAACCTTTCCGTGCGCGAAAATCTGCTGGCGACGGCGGTCAGCCGCGACGGCCAGGATTGGACCCTCGACAGAATATACGAGCTATTCCCGCGACTGGCGGAGCGCAACGCCAGCATGGGCAATCAGCTATCGGGTGGAGAGCAGCAAATGCTGGCAATTGGTCGCGCGCTGATGACCAATCCGCGGCTGCTCATCCTCGACGAGGCGACAGAGGGCCTGGCGCCGCTGATCCGCGTCGAGATCTGGCGCTGCCTCGCCAGCCTGAAACGTTCGGGCCTGTCGGTCCTGGTCATCGACAAGAACGTCGGCGCGCTTTTGCACGTTGCCGACCGGCATTTCCTCATCGAGCGCGGGCGCGTGGTGTGGAAGGGCACCTCGCCGGAGCTCGCGGCGGCACCTGATATTCAGCACCGCTACCTGGGGGTTTAGCTTTATTCCGCCGGCTGCAGCGGCTGGCGGGGGCGCCGAATGAGCGTGAAGCTGGCGCCGCCAAACTTGCGGTGCAGACGGTCCAGCAGCAAATAAATGACCGGCGTCGTATAGAGCGTCAGCACCTGCGATACCAGCAAGCCGCCGATGATGGTGATGCCAAGCGGGCGCCGTAGCTCCGATCCCGGGCCGATGGCGATCACAAGCGGCAACGCGCCCAGCATGGCGGCTAGCGTGGTCATCATGATCGGCCGAAATCGCGCAAGGCAAGCCTCGTGGATCGCGCGCCGCGGCGGCAAACCCAAACGCCTCTCACCGTCCAGAGCGAAATCAACCATCATGATGCCGTTCTTTTTCACGATGCCGATCAGCAGGATGATTCCGATAAAGGCGATCACCGTGAGTTCGGTGCCCGATATCTGGAGGGCAAGCAGCGCGCCCAGGCCTGCGGACGGCAAGGTGGAGATGATCGTCAGGGGATGGGCCAGGCTCTCATAAAGCACGCCAAGCACGATATAGACCGCGACCAACGCGGCCAGCAGCAGCAGCGGCTGTGCCCCGACGGCCCGCTTGAAGGCCTGCACGTCGCCCGAGAAATCGGCATGGATGATGTCGGGGATGTGCAGTTCCGCGACAGCCTGTTCGAGCGCCGCGGTGGCGTCCTCAAGCGGGGTGTTTGGTGCGAGGTTGTAGGTGATGGTCACCGAGGGGAACTGGCCCTGATGATTGACCACGAGTGGGGCTATTCCACGCTCGAACCGGGTTACCGCCGATAGCGGAACCTGCGCATTCCCGTTGCCCGGCACGTAGATCTGCGCGAGGTCCGACGGGTCGCGCTGATAGGCGCGATCCACTTCGAGGATTACGCGGTACTGGTTGCGTGGCCCGTAGATTGTCGAGATCTGCCGCTGCGAGAATGCGTTGTTAAGCGCGTTGTCGATGTCCTGCACGCGGACCCCGAAGCGCGCGGCGGCGTCGCGGTCGATTGTCACGTTGGCTTGCAGGCCCCCTTG
>DAISKM010000116.1:0-8904 GCA_036820945.1 Pseudolabrys sp. | reverse complement strand
CCCCTGCCCCTGGTTGAACAGGGCCGAGAGCGGCAGACGGGCCACTCGCTCGCTTGCCGGTTCGGAAAGGGTCAGCGTCGCCGTCATACCAAGTTGCACTTCGTCGCCAGCCGCGAGCAGCGTGAACTTCGCAAGATAAGTCCGCGTCGCCGGATCGGCCGAAGGCGCAAGCTCACGAAGCCTGGCGGTGTAACGCTTGTCCGGATTGGACCAGATCGACACCTGCGCTTCGCCCGATTTGGCGCGGGTCAGCAATGTTTCGGGGATCGCAACCACAACTTCTTTTTCGGCGAGACGGGCGAGGCGAATGGCGGTCTGCCCCGCGGCGACAACCTGACCAGGTTCAATCAAGGTTGCGGTCACTACGCCGCCCACGTCGGCAACCAGCGTGGCATAGGACAGGCTGTTTTTCGTAAGCTCCACCGACCTTTCGGCGCGGTTGAGCCGCGCGCGCGCCTCGTCTGCCGCGGCCTTCGCTTGGTCGAGCTGCGCATCGGTCGACCAGCCTTTCTGTCGCAGTTCCTTTGCGCGCCCTTCGGCAGCGTTCGCCTGCGCAAGCACGCCAGTCGCGGCGCGCTGTTCGGCCGCAGCCTGCTCGGCTTGCAGCGCGAGGTCCACTTCGTCGAGCACAGCCAGCGGCTGGCCGGCCTCAACACGCGTTCCAACTTCGACAAGCCGCCGGGAAACCTTTCCGGCCACGCGGAACCCCAGATCGCTCTCGATCCGCGGACGGACCGTGCCCACGAAGCTTCGGTCGCTGATCTGGGCCTCGAAATGGACCGGCGTCACTAGGACCGGACGAACCGGGGCCGCCGGTTGGGCTGTCATCGGGTCGCAAGCCGCAAGCGCGAGCGGCGAGATGAGCGCCAATACCTTGATAAATTGGGGGAAAACGGCCTGTTGGGACATAGAGACGGCCTCCGTTTGTAATTAATGATAACTGATCACTGACGAATGTCAATATTCATCAGTTATTATTTAGTATAAGTCAGGAGCACGGCGAGAAGCTGCTCGCGGCTGAGGTTGGTTTGGCTAGCGTGAAGGCGCGCAGATCGGCCGGCGCGTTTGGCGCCCGCCCACGATTGCGGCTTGGGGATTTCCTTGCGCCGGCGATCTCAGAACATCGCCCGAGCGCCCAGCGGGAACGGCCAAATTGGGGTCTTGCCTGACTGATGCGACCCGCGGAGGCCGCTCCCGTCGCGCCGTTCGCAAACTCGCCGCTACGTCAACACCCGAACGACTGTGTTAGCGATTGTCGCGGCATTCCTGACCCGGTGGCGCCATTCAAACCTCCGTGTCTCATTTCGCAATGCACAGGCGGGGCCTCCGCGCGTGTGCTCTCCTGCGAACGCTATGTAAAACAACATACACAGCATATTGTTCGCCGCATAATAAAAGAGCGGCACACCAACATCAATGAGATTGTCCGCGGCAATGTGGTCACATGCTGTCGTGGCGGTAAGCAGTTACGACGTAGACCGAGATCCTCCGACAATGCGTCAATCGAGGCGGCCTTCGTTGGCCTTCAATGGTCTTCAATTTTCAAATTGCGTGCCTAGGTAGCGATCCGACAGGCCGACTTGGCAAACCTGCGACCGATTGCGACAGCGCCGGTACCATGCACCGGGCGGAGGAAAGCGGTCTGGCAACCAAGGGGAGACATACAACATGGCTTACGTCGATGGATTTGTTGCCGCGGTTCCCACCACCAACCGAGAAATCTACAAGAAACACGCCGAAGCGGCTGCCGCAGTCTTTAAGGAGTACGGCGCATTAAAATTCGTCGAATGCTGGGGAGATGACGTACCCGAAGGGAAGCTCACCTCTTTTCCGATGGCCGTTAAACGCCAGGATGATGAGACAGTAGTTTTCTCCTGGGTCATCTGGCCTTCGCGCAACGTGCGGGATCAGGGCATGACGAAAGTCATGAGCGATCCTCGCCTGCAACCCGAAAACAACCCCATGCCCTTCGATGGCAAGCGCATGATCTACGGCGGCTTTGAAATGATCGTAGATGCTTGAGCGGGTGAACGAAGTTCTCAGGGTTCGACGGCTTCACCCAGCCTGAATGCCTAGAAAGCCGCGCTTTCGGGCTCTCGGGCTCTCGGGTCTGCGTGAAAGCGTCCCGCGGAGAGCCAGCGCGTAACGCCTTATACCTCATTATACGCACGTATAGGTGCCAACCCGTCCCTATACATCGCTAGCCTGACACCCATGTCAGAAAAAGTCCGTACTTCCGTCATGGCCATCGCGACGATCGTTGTGTGGTTCATGGTCGTAACGGTGGGGTTCGGCAGCCAGTTGTGGCCGCTCCTGGCAGGCGTGCACTAACGCGTAAACAGTTGGTAGGTGTGCGATGATCAAAACGGAAATCGGCACTGTCGAACTTCATCCAGGCGTTGACAGGTCCGCCTGGCGTCGTTTCTGGCTCACCCACGTGATGATCGAGAGAGGCAAACCTCTGCCCGCGATTGCTCCCCTGAAGATTCGGGCGACCCAGAAGACTCTCACCTGGCGGCTGAATGAGCTTCGGCGTCTCGAGTCAGCTGCGCGGGTGCACTGGTCCAAATTAGGCGACTGATGCTGGTTTCCGTTTACGCCTGCTTTTCCTGGCGTATTTGCCACATCTCATAGACGGCCAGCGTTACCACGAGCACGCCCACAACCAGAAAATTTATCCGTGCCGCCGGCGTCTCGATACCCAACACCCAATTGGACGCGATGAGCCAGACGCCAAGCGCGACATTAATCCACTCCTCCCAGCCGCGAAAAAAAGACAATTCGACTACTTCGACAAAAACGATCAGCGCACCGAGCAATACGGCGTTCCGTATCGCTGGCGTTTCAAATTCAAACAAAAGCGTCCAGGGAGACAGACACAGCCAGATGCCAAGGGCCCAGGTTGTCCAATCGGTCCATTGCTTGGGAAGATAGATTCCGGCAGATGGCATTTTGAATCCTGCCCGAGATGTCAGAAGACATAGTCCCCGTGATGAATCGGCGCGCCTTCATCGACTTTGCGCCACGTTTTGGTTGTTTGTCGACCCTCCGCTTTCTCGATTCAGTAGCGCGAATTGGCATTTTTTTTTCGCGGCGCATCTAATGCCTTAGTTCGGTAGCCCAGCTTTCACAAGCCCCTCGCGCAGGTGCTCTTTATCCGAAAGCTGCTGATAGTGAAGCGTGTCCAGAAAGGCCTCGACGGTAAAAATTGGTTGCCGCTGGAGCACCGCCTGAACGTGGGCGCCGGCAGCCGTGGGATTGCCCAACTGAGCCAACGATGCGGCGAGAAAAGCGTGATGGGCATGGTCGGGCGCTGTCAACTTGCTAAACGATTGAATCGCATCGGCGTAGAGGCGCGCGGTGTATTGGGCGCGGCCAAGATGACTCCAGAAACGCTGTGGATGGTACGGGTTCAACCGCATCGCTCGATGAATCCACTCGATTCCTTCGGCAGGGCGCCCGAGCCACGTCAGTAATTCGCCCTACTGGACGACAATAATATCGCTGTTTGGGTTGAGGCTAAGCGCGCGCTCCTGGTGATAAATCGCCTTTTCAAACTCATCGAAAGTTAGCTTGAGCGCGGCGAGGATTCGATGCACGTCGGCATCGTTGTCATCGAGTGACAGCGCAATTTGCACCTCATCCAGGATCGTCTGCATGCTGGCGTCGCGATCTTCGCACCAATTCTGCATCCACGCCTGACCAACTACGCAAGCCTTCCAGGCATGCGCGTGCGCGTATTTCGGATCAAGCTCAATGGCGCGGTTTAGCATCCTAAGCGACTCGCTATTGGCTTCGCGAGTCGACCAGTGATGCAAGACCTTGCCGGTCAGAACGTACTCGTACGCGGCCATATTGTCGGTTCGTTTACGCTGGACCCGATCGTGCCGGGCAGCTTCAACGCGACCAAACAACGTCGAGACAATGGCTGACGTAACCTCGTCCTGAATTGCAAAAATGTCCTCAAGCTTCCGGTCGTAGCGTTCAGCCCAGACATGCGTTTCTGTCTCGCCGTCGATGAGCTGAATGGTCACTCTGACGCGGTCTGTGACTTTGCGTACGCTTCCTTCCACGACATAGTCCACGCCGAATTCACGCGCGACTTCCCGCGCCTTCACGGCCTTGCCCTTGTGTGTGAAAACGGCATTGCGGGAAATGACCAGGAGTTGGCGGAAGCGGGACAACTCCGTAATGATGTCTTCGGTCAAACCGTCGGCAAAGAACTCCTGTTCCGGATCGCCGCTCATATTGACAAACGGCAGCACGGCGATCGACGGCTTCCGAGCACTCGCCAACGGCGGTGAATCAACAGTGGAATTTTGACTCCTCGTTTCCGAGGTCTGCCCGTCTAACAGGATTTTGAAAACGCGAACTGGCCGATTGATGTTCTTGAGTTGCTGTTCGCCTAGATCCTCGTATCCGACGTTGATCTTGTCACCGACCTGATCCCGCACCGCTGCTGAGATGCATATCCCGCCGGCCTCTGCCATCGATTCAAGCCGCGCTGCCACATTGACGCCATCGCCAAAAATATCGCCCTCTTCGACAATCACATCGCCAAGATTGATGCCAATTCGATACAGAAGACAGCGCGATGCCGGCATATCGCTATTTCGCCGCGCCATACTTTGTTGAAATTCTACTGCACAGCGGACCGCTTCGGTGACGCTTTGGAATTCCACCAGCATTCCATCGCCGGTGGTCTTGATAATGCGACCCTTGCATTTGGCTATTGTCGGGTCGATCAACTCCAGACGTATTGTTTTGAGCCGCGCGAGAGTCCCGACCTCATCGACCTCCATGAGACGGCTGTAGCCCACAACGTCCGCCGCTACGACCGCCGCGAGTCGGCGTTCCACACTTTGCTCTTCCATTACCGGTCCGGCGCTCGACTTCGAAAATCTAGATAAAGCGGCATCATGCGCGCAAAGCCAATAGCCCCGCGCACGTAAGCGGCGTTATATCACACCGGACATCACCGACGAGGAAGCGGAGCCAAGCACCCGCTGTAGGTCTAGGGTCGCGTAGCATCCGCGAATGACCCAAAACGGCCACCGTAAGGTTATTATCGTGGCTAGCCGTAATCTCAGGTACGTCCTATTTATGGCATGCAGCATTTCAAGTGCAGAAAATGAAGGGCCGACTGCTTCCGAGACTTGCTATCTGCGTCGTGATCACAAGCGCGATTACGGCATGGTCGTCAATCTGCGAAGCCCGTCGGCACGTTTCCGACCGCAATATTCATCCGTTCAGGCATGGTCTTCATCTATTCAGAAAAGGTGTGAATCTCCCATCACTGCACAGCTCTTATCCTTGCAGCGTCCTCGGCCACCGTCCGTGCATCCCTTACGGAACCTATTGCAGTGTCTTCAGCCATCATCCCTGCTTACCTGATATCGACTATCCAATCGGCCAGACTTTGCAGCTAACCATTGTTAGCCGGGCCGAAGACAGCAAGTCTGACGCGCCTGCCGAGGACAGGTCCGCCGATCCTGCGCCGCACGACCTGAACACGATCCGCGATGTGTTTTCCGCATTGCGCGCGTGCTGGGTTCCACCCGAGAAAGATGTCGCGCGGCCCGGCACTCAAATCACGCTGCGTCTGAGCTTCAACAGTCATGGCGGAATCATTTCGGAACCAAGGACGACCTACGTAACCGCCGATACGCCGCCGGACGTGCGCCAGGTCTATTGGAATGCAGCAACCGCTGCACTCAAACGGTGCACACCGCTGCAATTCACGGACGGGCTTGGGGGCGCCCTGGCGGGGCGTCCATTCGCGATTCGGTTCGTTGACGATCGATCCTTGTGAACGGTGTGGTAGGCGATGCCTGCCGTTGACCTAGAGCGCGCAGGAGTGGCTTGAAGTGAAAGAGGCCGCTTCAGCAAGCAGCCTCTCTCACTGCGCGATTGCAGTAATCAGGAATCAATAGCCGCCCCAATTTTGGTCTCGCCACAACTGGAAACGAATATTTGGATCGGGATCGGTACCGAGATCTCGTCCATCCCAGCTGTATACCTCAGGCGATCGTTGGCCCTGGGAAGCGTCCGGGCCGGGATCAGATGCGTAATGATGCGATGCCTTGCCTTTGTGAACTGTAGCGGCAAGTGCTGGCGTAGTTATCAGAGCTGCCGCGCCAACGACGGTTAAAAGAAGTTTGATTGTGCTCGACTTCATGGGGAGCGCCTCTTGCTTGAATCAGTACGTCGCCCTGGGCACTACCTAGCAAAACCTTGTCGGCACGCTAGGACGCGCCAATCAATTTGATTTGTCACCCTTCGCAATTAGTTGATGGAATACGCGTTGCCAAAATTTGGCGGCGTTCTACTACCGCTACCGAATAAACTTCGCGTAAAAAATCGCATTCGCTATTTCGTGTCCGTCATGCGGGTCGTACAGCACGGCAAGCGTGCCGACTCCATCGTCAAGAACATGCTGCTGCACTCGCCAGGAATGGTAGCGCCCCAGAGACGATCGATCCTCAAGCGCTCTTTGGTCTCTTCTGAGAGCGGACCGGGCGAGCAGCAGCTCGCACCGACGTGTTCAGCGTCACGGCGGCGCGAATAAGGGCCTTCAATGACTTTTCATCAATCTTGTCGCCCTCATGGATATCGATGGCACGCCTGGTGTTGCCTTCGAGGCTGGAATTGAAGAGGCCTGAAGGATCTTCGAGCGAGGCGCCTTTGGCGAAGGTCATCTTCACGACACTCTTGTACGTCTCGCCGGTGCATATAATTCCGGCGTGCGACCACACCGGAACCCCTCTCCATTTCCACTCCTCGACGACTTCGGGATCGGCCTGCCTGATGAGATTTCGGACCCGAGCGAGCGTCTCGCCTCGCCAATCACTCAGCTCCTTGATCCTCGCATCGATCAGCCGAGAGGGCGAGCCTCCTCCTTTTCCTTCCTTCGAGCCGCGCTTGCTCTTCTTCATCGTTTGTCTCTTCACGGTTGTTGTCGGCGGCTTTTCGCCTTTGCCGACTTGTTGGAAGCATGAACGTCAAAATCGGACATTTCCTTGGCACGCAAAGCTGGGCAGGTCGGGTCACGCGCATAAGTCCGAAAAAACTGGCAGTGCGCGCTCAACCATTGAGTCCGAAGCGGTGAGGCTGATACGAAAATAATTTCTCATGTTCATAACGCTACCAGGCAGTACGAAGACGTCGCGATCTGCAAGTCTGTTCCAATGGGCCTCGGGATTGCCCTCTAGCCATTTCGTCCAAAGGTAGAAGGTCCCATCCGGCATCAAAACTTCGTAGCCCGCTTTGGTGAGCGTTGCAGCGAGCAGATCTCGCCGTCGCGTAAGCGCCTCCAGGTCGATTGAGAGATTTTCGAGATCGGGCACGGCATACTGCATAATCGCGTTGGGAAAGCACCAGCCAAGCGCCATCTGCGTCGATAACATGACGTTTGACAGGGCTTTGCGCTCCTTGACAGGCATATTCGGAGAAATCGCCAAATATCCAATTCGCTGGCCCGGTGCGAGCAGGATCTTGCCGTAGCTGTAGGAAATCAGCGTCCACGGATAAAATGTTGCCGGACTTGTAAAGCTGCGGCCGTCAAAGCGTAGGCGACGATATGGTTCGTCCGAGAGCAAAAACACACGATGCCCGTATTTCTCGGACGCGCGCTGCAAAAGCTCGGCCAATGCCTTCAGTGTCGTGTCATCGTAAATCCGACCTGTCGGATTGTGCGGCGTGTTGACAATCACCAGTCGGGTTTTGGGACCGATCGCTGCCTCAATGGCTGAAAGGTCCAGATCGAAAGTCGGTAGCTTCAGTTTGACCTTACGGGGAACTGCGTCGGCAGCGAGAAGCATCGGTTCGTAGCAAAACCATGCCGGTTCGGAAATCACCGCCTCGTCGCCGGCGTTGAGCACGATCCGGAAGGCCACCATGATCGCGGCAAAGGCCCCGGTGGTCAGGGCAATGTCGGGCGGCTCGAATGGCAACGCTAATTCGCGCCGAAGCCGCTGGGTGAGAAAGGCTTGCGGCTCTTGTTCGCTCGTCTTGTAGGCAAACCAATCCTTGTCTTTCGGCACCGCGCGCTCACGCAGCGTCGTCACAAGTCCGCCCAATGGCATTTCGTGCGGATTGCCAAATGTAAGATCGCAGATGGTTGGATCGCCGCGCCTCTTGCCGTACCGGGAGATCGTGTAGAAGTCCCTCACGGCTGCGAATGCCGCGTCCGCTGCCCTGGCTCGCTCAGATACAACCGACATCTCAGAACCAACAATCTGCAGTTGCTGGCCACATCCAGCAACCAAATAAACCCGGACGAGTCCATACATGGTGGTGCGGCGGGAAACATTCAGGCACGCATGACGTGACCTTGATTTTCCCTTGAGGTTCGCACGATCGAATCGCGCGATGGAACGTGTGCCAAACGTCAGCCGACTGATATTAGCGCGCGTCCATTAGCAGCGTGAAAGCCGATGGCGGCGCGGTGAAGGCCGGCTGATCCACGTCGGGGGCACGCCTGGTTCAACGCTTCTGGTACGGGTGGAAGATGTGGTCTTTCGCTTTCACGGCCACATGGCACGCGTGTCCGCAATCTGAGGGGCTGGGATCGGCCGTAAACGTGTCGGATGCAGGTTCGTAGTTGAACAGCGCGTATCCCCATCCGCCGCTTTCCGGAAATCTCTTGCTGTCCTTTTCGATGACGAAAGCCTGCGTGAACACGTCTGGCACATCCACGATGAAGGGGGCCTCTGTGCTCTTCTTCGGCTCCCACTGGAGCTTCACGATCTTGGAGCCATCCGGGAAAGGCCGTCCGTTGCCCGGAACGCCGGCCTTGTAGGCCTCGATCATGGTCGGATTGGCAACGATCACCTTGAGCACCTCCTCGGTCCGGGCGGAAGAGACCACCGCCCAGTCCTCGTATCCCTTGAAGTCGGAGAACGC
>DAISKM010000115.1:0-8908 GCA_036820945.1 Pseudolabrys sp. | reverse complement strand
ATCGCCATGATCGGCATCGTGATGCTGGTCGGCATCGTCAAAAAGAACGCGATAATGATGATCGACTTTGCCATCGAGCGGCGGCGCGTCGGCCTGTCGGCTGAGGCAGCGATCCGCGAGGCAGCCGTCCTTCGCTTCCGCCCGATCATGATGACAACCTTTGCCGCGATCTTCGGCACGCTGCCGATCGCACTCGGCACCGGCGCGGGCGCCGAACTGCGGCAACCGCTGGGCGTCGCGGTTGTCGGCGGCCTGGTGCTGTCACAGCTGCTGACGCTCTACATTACGCCGGTGATCTATCTTTACCTCGATCGCTTTGACCGGCTGCTCAAGCGTCGGCTTGAGCCACAGCTCGAGGAAGTGAAGGAAGCTCCCCCCGCAGTTGCGGCCGAATAACCGCCGCGGTCTGATACTCCTTAGAACGGACGAGCTGAGATTGGCCGCTTAGCCGTCGTGGATCATTGCGGGTCGGGTGCTCAGAATACCTGGGTTAACCTTGGCCTATCGGCAATGAATTTGGATCTGTTTTGTTGCTCGCTGTAACAATTGGCACAGCGCAAATTTGCGATTTCGCTATACGGGGACCGAAGACCCCGAATTGGAGAAGAATCCCAATGGGTGCCGGCCCAGTGGCGAACAACGGTACTGTAACTGCGCAAACGACACCGCCGCCGCCTCCAGCCGCATCAACCGCTTCGGGCGGGATCGCAGACACCTCCGGTCCGGGCGTGGCGAGCCTATCTCCGGTTCGGGCGGATCCGAAGGATGCAAAGGCACAACTCGCCGCACACTACTCGGCGACGTTGGGTGCAATCTTTATGTATCCATCAAGAGTGATCGATGGAGAAAAACTTAAAACCGCGGCGCGCAACGCAGTGATTAGTGCGTTTGGCGTCAATCCCGCCGATCCCAATTTTGACCTCAAAAAATTTCACCCGAATGACGCCGACGTGGCCCGGGTCACAAGAGGGCTGTACAACAACTATCGCCGCGATGGTGATACGGAGAACGACAGGGATGCAAATATAGACCTCGCCAACGCGCTTGAAGGGTTTCGCTTCGACTTGATGGATCGCGACCTTCTTAGCTTCCTCGAGTCCTATCGAAATGCCCGCGGCGCGGAAGCAAAAGATGGTCTGCGAGAGTCTCCCGAAGGACAAAGAGCGCTACGCAATGCTGCAAGCTGGGCGGCCACGCCAGCCTGCGGCGAGGACCCTGAGCAAGGCGCAGTAATTGCAAGAAGTAGAATGGAAAATATCAAGAGGGGTCTCGATCAGGCCCTACGGCCAGACTTTGTCGCCTGGTATAACCGCGAGATCATAAGAATAGGTACGGCACCTATTCAGGCCAGCTCAGGGACGTAACCAAATTCCTTCCAGTTTAGGGAAGTAACCTAGCCGGGTAGGTGTTTATCGCTTGGGCCTGTCGGCCTCAGTACGTGGGCCCTTTGGCCCTTAGGTATAAGGGGAGTGCAATGCACAATATCTCACGCCGAAATTTTGTACTTTCGGCCACGGCGGCCTCCGCCGCCTTCGGCCTCGACGGTCCGCTCGAATTCATCGGCTCGGCGCAGGCGCAGAGCTATTCGAACGCGAAGCTGGTCGACAAGGGCTTCCACAAATTCAAGGTTGGGAATGTCGAGGTCACACAGATCTACGACGGCATATGGAATCGCAACTTCGAGGACAATTTCGTGAAGAACGTGCCGCCGGATCAGGTCAAGGGCGCGCTCAAGGCCGCGGGCCTGGCGGATAACATCATACCGATACCCTTCACGGTCACGGTCGTGAAGATGAAGGACCAATATGTGATGTTCGACTCGGGCACCGGCGGCCAGGTGCAGCCAACGGCCGGTCTGATGTCGGCGAAGAACATGAAAGCTGCGGGAATTGATCCGGAGAAGGTCAAGACAATCGTCGTCACGCATTTTCATCCCGACCACATATTCGGGTTGATGGCCAAAGAGACCAATGCGCAGAACTACCCGAACGCCACGATCTATGTCCCGAAGGCAGAGCTTGCATGGTGGACCGGGTCGTCTGTCCCGCAGCCGGCCCAAGGCTTGAGCAATCGGGTCAAGGCGACCTTGCCGGGCTGGAAAAACGTGCAGCAAATCGACGGTGACAAGGAAGTTGTGCCGGGCGTGCGCGCGATCGCGACGCCGGGTCACACGCCAGGTCACACCAGCTATCTGGTCGGCTCGGGCAAGCAGCAATTGCTGGTGCTCGGCGATGTCACCAACATTCCCGTGCTGTTCGTCAAGAATCCAGGCTGGCACGCGGTCTTTGACACCGATGCGGCGCTGGCGGAGACGAACCGGCGCAAGATGATGGATCGCGCCATTGCCGACAAGCTGACTGTGGCCGGCTATCACTACGGCATGCCCGGCGCCGGCACGATCAAGAAGGATGGCAACGGCTACGCATTCATTCCGGTGAAGGCGTAAGTTTCGAAGCAGCGAATAGAAGGCGCCGCCCCCGTGGCGGCGCCTTTGTTTTTTCGGATTATTCTCGGACCGGTTTTAAGAAAAGCGCTGTGCACTGTCACCTGCGTGACATGGCTCTTGCGCCAAAGGTGCTACCGGACGCAAGTGCCTGACCTAGAGCTCAGGCTTGGGCACGACCGCTTTTTACAAAAGGATCCGAACCAATGGGCCGACCAGCGACGATCCCACCAGCAAACCCGCTCGGCCCCGCGGCACCTGACGGTGCACCCGCGAAATCTGGCACACCGGCTAAGTCGCAGCCGGCTGTAACTCCAGGGAGTCTGGCCGCCTGTGCGCCGCATGAGCGTGAGGACAAGGCGGTTTTCGAAGATATTTATAAGGTGCACCGCATAAATGCCCGAAAGGCCTGGGGCCGAAAACAACAAACAATCGCAAAACGCCGAGCGGATGGTGGCGCCAGACACGTTAGCTAGAGATATGGCGAACGCGTTCGCTGCCTGTCCCTTTCGCCACACTCCATTCATGCACGCGGATTTGGCGTCACCCGAAGATGAATTCATTCTCAGGCAACAGGCTTCTGCTCAGCTCTCTGCCATCAGCAACGAGTATACACAGATAAGTGATGGTGCAGTTAAAGCAGCAGCAAGGAAAACTTCCGAATACAGGGAGACGATCAAATCAGCAGCGTCATGGCTTGCGGGCACTCCAAAGGGTGGGGCGCAAGGATTTCAAAACTATAAAAAGGATCTCGTCTTGCGGGCACGCGCCGTTGCAGACGATCCAAACATCGACCCTGCCATTAAACAAGACTTCTTGAATTCTTTGCAGAGGTGGGTGATACGGTGTTGACTTGCGGCTCGAGCTTAAGCGCACATAGCCAAAACCGTTAACTGCTACGCGAGTGCACTGCGTCGCGAGTAGTCGCTCGTTCGAAGGTCCAATCAATTCCGATTGCAATGAGGGCCGCTGAAGCAAGGGTAAAGTGCTAGAGGGCGAAGCTGGTTCCGCAGCCGCAAGATGCCTTCGCCTGCGGATTGTTCACCTTGAAGGAAGCACCGATCAGGTCATCGACGAAATCAATCTCCGAGCCGGCCATATAATTCACCGAGACAGGATCGATAAGGATCACCGCGCCGTCGCGACTGATGACGAGGTCGTCAGTCGCCTTGGTTCGGTCCGTGTCGAACTTGTACTGAAAGCCGGAGCAACCGCCGCCTTCAACGCTCACGCGCAGCATCGTTCCGCTCGGCTCGCCCTTGAGGATATCGCCGATCCGCCGTGCCGCCCGTTCGCTGACCGTGATGCTCGCAGCCATCGTTTTCCCTTTTCAGGCCAATCCTATTGGCAGATGACCCAACGGATAGTTAAGTGCGCCAGCCAGCGAGGTCAATGCGGGCAATGGCAATCGATACGGCGCGCCAACGGGCAATTTATGCGGCCGATCCTGCGCAAAGCAGGGGAAGGCGCTATGCGGAGCCGCCGAGCGCCACGCGCAATGCTTTCCGCCGGGATTGCGACCGAATCATTCATTCGGCGGCATTCCGACGGCTCGCCCACAAGACGCAAGTATTCGTCTATCACGAAGGCGATCACTTCCGCACACGGCTCACGCATACGCTTGAAGTGGCCCAGATCGCACGTTCGCTCGCACGCGCGCTCGGGCTCGACGAAGATCTGGCCGAGGCGCTCGCGCTCGCGCATGACCTTGGCCATCCGCCGTTTGGCCATGCCGGCGAACGTGCACTCGATGAGTGCCTCGCCGGCCATGGGGGTTTTGACCACAATGCCCAGGCCCTGCGTGTCGTGACGGATCTTGAGCGCCGCTACGCCGACTTCAATGGATTGAACCTCAGCTGGGAAACGCTCGAAGGGCTGGTCAAGCACAATGGCCCCCTCATCGACCGCGAGGGCATAGGTGTCGGCAGGTATGCGAGGCACGGCGCACCGGCGCCCATCGTCGAATATTCGAAGATCCAGGATCTGGAATTGTGGACCTATGCCAGCGCCGAAGCGCAGGTCGCTGCGTTGTCCGACGATATCGCCTACGACGCCCACGACATCGACGACGGACTGCGCGCGGATCTCTTTACCCTGGGCGATATCGCCGCAGTGCCGCTCGTCGGCGGGCTTTTAAAAGTCATAGACGCGGAGCACCCTCGAGTCGATCCGGCGCGGCGCGTGCACGAGGCCGTTCGCGCCCTCATCACGCGCATGATCGAGGATGTCATCGCCGAAAGCGGCCGGCGCGTGGCAATGCTGAAGCCGCGATCTGCCGCAGAGGTGCGCGAGGCGCCGCGTCCCATCGTGGGGTTTTCGCCGGCGATGGAAAAAGCTGATCGCGAGGTGAAGAATTTCCTTTACGCGCGCATGTATCGCCACGATCGCGTGATGCGCGTAATGGCGGATGCCGAGCGCGTCGTGCGCGACCTGTTCAGGCACTTCATGGGGTCGCCGGCAGATCTTCCGGCGGAATGGGGTGAGGGCATCGATACGACCGATGCCAGGCGCGCGCGCCGGGTCGCGGATTATATCGCGGGGATGACGGACCGGTACGCGCTCATTGAGCACGCGAAATATTTTAAGGAAACGCCGGAGTTAAAGTAATCTGAAACAATTCAAGCCGGCACCTAAAAAAAGAAAAATGCGGGCGGCAGGAAATCTGCCGTCCGCGTACGATGTACTGCTCGTAATCGTTCAGAACCAGCCGCTAACCCACTCTATGACTCGTCCTGCATCTTGTTCGATATCTTTATACGCCTTTTTGATAGTGTCGATCGGGTGTCCAGTAGCGACCCCTTGAACGGCCGAACCCAACAGTACGGTGGCCGCTGCGCCACCAACGATTGGACTCGCGGCTACAGTATTGCCGAAGTTGCCAGCCGCTTTGCCAATGTCCTTAACGGTGTCAGCGGCCGTGACGCCTTTAGGCACGTTGGTCACGAGAATGTCTCCATTGGGAAGACGGTGAACAGCCAGACCGGGGCCGGCTTGAACGGTTGTGGCGCCGCGCAGGGTGACGTTATCACCGGCCATTGTTACCGAGCTATGATCGGTGCTGGATACTGTGATTGTACCCGAACTCGTGGCGGTGACTGTCAGCCCCTTGCCATTGGCGATCGCTGACGTGGTCTTTCCATTGGTTATTGTCGCTGTCGCAGCGACAGGCGAGGGCCCCTTCGTGCCGGTGCCGTCCGTCGTCTTCGTCGGCGGCAGAGTGGGGTGGGTGTTGCCGACGGGATCCTTGCGGCTGACGCCACATTCCGCAGTCGGCACGATGATCTTTTCGCACTCCTTCTTCTTTTTCTCTGCCTGCTTTTCTTTTTTGTTCTCTGCCTGCTTTTCTTTCTTGCCATCGCGTATGATCTTCTTGTCGTTGGCGGACTGCCCGTTGATAACGAAGTGGGGTTTGGCCGCGGTGTTTTTATTATTGTTGTCGTTGTGTTGAATGTTCCTCGCATTGGCGAGGTTTGCAGACGTCAATGCAACGCCCACTACCAGCGCGGTGGTCAAGCACGTTCGTCTACGGACGTTCATAAGCTTCATCGTCTTTTGCTCCGATGTTGGCGCAGATGCGTTTGACTAGTTCTGCGGCGCACGGGTCTGCGCCACCGCAGCATTCCCAACCTAGGACGCGGTCCATGAACTCGGACTGAATGTGAATGCAGTCAGAATGACAGCTTTGAGAGCGCGGCACGTCATCCGATCGGTGGATAAACGTGGATTGATTCACATTGACGCAATAACGTCGCGAGAGACGAATTAGAAAACTGGCAATGATTTGCACTCGTAGTTGGATGACAGCTTCGTGCGAGCGTGACATCCTCCGAACGAATGATGAGACGATGGCGCATTCAGCGATAAGCGTCGATCCAATTGCCGAGCGGGAGGTCGATCTCCTGATCGCAGGCGCAGGGCCCGCTGGAATGGCAGCGGCACTTGTCGCTTCGATCGAAGGGCTCGACGTGCTCTTGTGCGAGAAATCGGATCACGTTGGCGGTACCGGATCGACGTCAGCCGGCACACTTTGGATTCCTGGCAACAGCCAGAGCCGTGCGGCAGGCTTCAATGACAGCGGCGAGCAGGCCGATTTTTACCTCAGTGCACTGATTGGCGAGACGACCAATCGCGAGCTCAGGAACGCCTATCTTCTGACGGGCCCGACCGCGATCGACTATCTGTGCGACCGATCCGACGTGCTATTCCTGCCTTGCGGAAAACATCCGGACTATCGCAGCAACATGGCAGGCGCCGCCGTCTCCGGACGCGCGATTGTGCCAGAGCCGTTCGATGGGCGTCTGCTCGGCGCGGATTTTTGGCGCATCCGTCCCCCGATTTCCGAGTTCATGCTCTTCGGTGGGATGATGGTCGGCAAAGCCGATATCGGCCCGCTGATTGGCCGCTTCGATTCGTTCGCCAATTTCATCTATTCGGCGAAACTGTTCGTGCGCTACCTCGCGGACCGCCTGCGCTATCAGCGCGGCACCAGCCTGATGATGGGCAACGCCCTCATCGGCCGCCTTTACTACAGCTTGCAAAAACGCAAGGTGCCGATTCTGTTCGACGCCCCAATTGTCGAGCTCACCGGCGACCAAGACGGTGTCAAAGGTGCACGGCTGAAAATCGGCGGCAGGGACATTTCGGTCAGCACACGCAAGGGCGTCGTGCTGGCGACGGGCGGCTATGCGCAAAATAAAGCGTTGCGCGACGCTTTCATGCCTCAACCCGTTCCGGCGCACTCCATGAGCTGTGAAGGAAACAGCGGAGACGGCCTACAGCTTGGCCGGCACCTCGGGGCGGCGATCAGCCCCGAGCAATGCACGAGCGGACTGTGGTCGCCGGTCTCAATCGTGCCGCGGCGCGACGGCAGCAAGGGCCTGTTCCCACACCTCGTGCTGGACCGTGCCAAGCCGGGATTGATCGCGGTGAATTCGGCCGGCCGGCGCTTCGTCAATGAAGCGGCGTCGTACCATGACTTCGTGCTGGCGATGTTTGAGAGCAACAAAACGACGCCATCGATTCCAGCGTGGCTTATCTGTGATGCCACCTTCCTACGAAATTATGGCCTGGGCGTCGTTTATCCTGGCCACCGCAATCCGGGGAAATTCGTTGACAGCGGCTATGTTATGAGCGCTCGCACAATTCAGGAGCTCGCCAGGAAGATCCCTGTTGATCCTGAGCAACTCGAACGCACGATCGCGCGCCACAACGGCTTTGCCGAGACCGGGGTCGATATCGATTTCGCAAAAGGGGAAATTGAGCTCAACCGGTTCAATGGCGATCCCGACCACACGCCGAACCCTTGCATCGGCCCAATAGCGACGCCGCCTTTCTACGCGCTCGCGGTCTGGCCGGCCGACATCGCGGTCAGCACGGGGCTTGCCACCGATGCGGATGCGCGCGTGCTTGGCAGCGATGGAGAGCCCATCCCCGGCCTCTATGCCTGCGGCAATGACATGGCCTCGGTCATGGGGGGAAGCTATCCAGGTCCTGGTACGACGCTTGGTCCGGCCATCGTGTTTGCCTACCGTGCCGCGATGCACGCACGGGGCGCCCGACTTTAGTCGCGTCTTGCGCGGCGAGAACGCAACATCGACTGAACGCGCTCTGATCTCTTGATTTTTTGACTCCCCCTCGGAATTGCGTTAGCCGCAGCGTCACAATGTCGAGCCTCTCCAAGCCACAACATCTGTTCGCCGACATGCTGACGCGTGTGTGCGCAGCAGCGCGCTCAGTTCTCGGATCGGGAGCAGACCTCTCGCGCATCGTGGTCGAACCACCGCGCGATCCCAGCCATGGAGATATGGCGACCAACGCAGCGATGGTGCTCGCAAAAGATTCGGGCCAGAAGCCGCGGCAACTCGCGGAAAATATCGCCGAGAAACTGCGTGCCGACGAAAAAATAGCCAAGGTCGACGTCGCGGGGCCCGGCTTCATCAACCTTGTCCTCAAGCCGCATGTTTGGGGTGAGGAGCTCAGGCTCGTGCTTGAAAGCGGGATGGATTACGGGCGCGTCAGCATAGGGCAGGGCGAGAAGGTCAATGTCGAATACGTCTCGGCCAATCCGACCGGTCCCATGCACGTTGGCCACGGCCGTGGCGCGGTATTCGGCGATGCCCTCGCCAACCTGCTCGAATATGCCGGCTACGATGTCACGCGCGAATATTACATCAACGATGCCGGTGCGCAGGTCGATATCCTCGCGCGCTCGGCTTTCCTGCGCTATCGCGAAGCGCTCGGCGAGCGCATTGAAATTCCCGAGGGGCTTTACCCCGGCGATTATCTCAAGCCGGTCGGTGCGGAGCTTGCCGCCGAGCATGGCGTGAAGCTCAGCACGATGAAGGAGAGCGAATGGCTTCCCATTGTGCGGGCGAAAGCGGTCAGCATGATGATGGATGCGATCAGGGATGATCTCGGCGCGCTCAACGTGCGCCACGATGTGTTTTTTTCCGAGCGGTCCCTGAT
>DAISKM010000114.1:0-8918 GCA_036820945.1 Pseudolabrys sp. | reverse complement strand
ATATGGCAGCGCTCGCTGGAACCGCTGTCGGCGATCTGTTCGTTTTCGGCGATATCCGTGATGCAGTACGCGAAGGAACGCGGCTGGCAAGAGGACAAGCAGCCGATGAACTCGTGTTGGGTCTGGCATCCGCAGGCATCGCCATTACCGCAGCTACGTACGTGACCTTTGGCACTGCGGCGCCTGCCCGCGCCGGGCTTACAGTCGTGAAAGTCGCGCGCAAGACCGGAAGTCTCGGGACCGAGCTTGTCGGCAGTCTCGGGCGCCTCGTACGTCAGGCGGGTCTGTCAGAGCCAGCGACGGCGGCGCGTGTCGGACGCGAGGCGGTCAAGGTCGAGCGTGTCGGCGGCGGATTGCTGGACTTCGCACGCGATGTCGGGCGGGTTCAGAAAGCCGCCGGGGGTCGAGCTGCATTTGATGGCCTGAAAATCGCGAAAGAGCCGCGCGATATGGCGCGGGTCGCCAAGCTGGCCGAAAAGGAAGGGAGCCGTACGCGCGCCATTCTGAAGATCGCCGGACGGAGTGCAATCATGCTCGCGGCGTTCGCTTTCGATGCAAGCCTTTGGCTGCTCGGAGCGTTGTTTGCAGTTTTTGGTTTTGTATCGTCGCTCAAGAGCGCGACCGAGCGCATAACCTTACGCATTCTGCGTCGGCGCAGGGAGCGGCGGAGGCTGAGGCAGACGCAACCGATTGCCGCTGTGCTGGCTCACAGCTAGAAATCGCGCATGTCACGTTTCAGGAATGGCGACGTCGAGATAGCCTATCTCGACGAAGGGCAGGGCGAGCCGATCGTGCTTGCGCACGGCTTCGCTTCCACCAAGGAAGTGAATTGGGTGCACCCCGGTTGGGTTACGACACTCACCCGGGCCGGCCGACGCGTGATTGCGCTCGACAACCGAGGCCACGGCGCGTCGAGCAAACTTTATAATCCAGCCCTGTATCACAGTGCGACAATGGCCGACGATGTACGCGCGCTGCTCGATCACCTGAATATCGAACGCGCTGACGTGATGGGTTATTCGATGGGCGCACGCATCACGGCGTTTCTCGTCCTAAGTCATGCAACGCGCGTACGGTCCGCGATTTTTGGCGGGCTCGGCATTCGACTGGTAGAAGGTGTTGGCCTGCCGGAGAGCATTGCGGAGGCGCTGGAAGCATCTTCGCTCGATGATGTGCGTGATCCGACCGGGCGCATGTTTCGCATTTTTGCCGAACAGACAAAATCGGACTTGCGCGCGCTGGCCGCATGTATCCGCGGCTCGCGTCAGACCTTGAGCGCCAATCAGGTGGCCAGCATTCGCGTACCAGTGCTGGTCGCCGTGGGGGCCAAGGATCAGGTGGCGGGTAGTGCTCGGGAATTGGCAGCGCTCATTCCGGGGGCTCGCGCACTTGATATTCCGGATCGTGATCACATGCTCGCTGTCGGCGACAAGGTCTTTAAGGCAGGTGTTATCGACTTCCTTAACCAACGCGCATGAGCCATGCGCAAGGCGCCGCATCTGCCGCTCTTGGCGGTTGCAAAATTGTGATAAAAGAGCATCTGAATATCGATAGGTACCGGGAAAAAGTGTCTATGGCTCAATTGCAGACGCGGCCCTCACGGGGCCTTGATAAGGTTGATCCAGTCTGGGCGCGCATCCGCAGCGAGGCTGAGGATGTGACGCGCCACGAGCCGGAGCTCGCCACCTTTATCTACGAGAACATTCTTCATCGCGACACGCTGGAAACTGCGATCGCGCATCGGGTAAGCCAGCGGCTCGCGCATGCCGACGTCTCGGCTGACCTGATTCGTCAAGCCTATGACGACGCGCTTGAGGACCAACCTGCACTCGGCGAAGCTTTCCGCGCAGATATCGTCGCCACCGTGGACCGTGATCCGGCGACCAGCCGCTTTATAGAGCCTGTGCTTTATTACAAAGGCTTCCACGCCATCCAGACCCACCGCCTGGCGCACTGGCTCTACGGAAAGGGCCGCAAGGATTTTGCACTCTATCTACAGAGCCGCGCATCGTCCGTATTTCAGTGCGATATCAATCCGGCGGCGAAAATTGGCCGCGGCATATTCCTCGATCACGCTACGGGGCTTGTGGTAGGTGAGACGGCGGTCATTGAGGATGATGTTTCACTCCTGCACGATGTAACGTTGGGCGGTACGGGAAAGCAGCAGGAGGACCGGCATCCGAAAATCCGCCGCGGCGTGATGATCGGCGCCGGCGCAAAGATCCTTGGCAATATCGAAGTTGGCCATTGCGCGCGCATTGCTGCCGGCTCGGTCGTCATAAAACCGGTACCCAACAATGTCACGGTCGCCGGTGTGCCTGCCAGGGTCGTGGGCGAGGCCGGTTGCCCCGAGCCCTCGCGCGCCATGGATCAGATGCTTTACGGGATTATGCCCGACGGCTGAGCTCGATACCCGCTTGCGCCAGGCCGTTTGATCGGGCAAGAAAATGTTTGTTCAGGACAGGAGCGGATCGTGGACGTCCATGAAGTCCGGAAAATCGACGGCTATTTGAAAAAACTGTTTGGCAACGCACACATTCGCGTGGTGCCGAAATCCTACGATACCGCCGAAATTTTCGTTCGCGAGGACGATCTCGGCGAGCTCACCGTCGACGACGAGGAAGGCGAGCGTTCGTACAACTTCCGGATGGTTATTCAGGTTGGCAACGACCCCAGCATTCAGCCTGTGCCTACTCTCAATGCCTATCTGCGAAACAAGTTCGACAACGAAAAAATTCGCGTCGTGCCGCGCCCGAAGAAAACCGATTCACTCGAAGTTTACATGGGCGAAGAATTCATCGCCGTGTTGTTTCTGGAAATCGAAAAAGGACGCCGCTCGTACATCCTCGAATTGCCGATCCTCGACGTTGATCTGGTGGATTGACGGTTAGCGGGCATCAAACTGTCAGGATGGCCGGGCTTTCCCGGCCATCCGCATCTCAAAACCCGGGCAGCTAGTTCGCGGGATACAGCCGCGCAATCAGCTTGTCGACACTGCTGGCTACGTCCTGCCAATTTGCCAGCCATTCGCGCGGAAAACGCAGAGTAACATCGGCATTGCCGACACGCCTTTCCACCAGACAGACCCCCGAATTGATGACGCCCTTGCGCGAGCAACGCGCCAGAAAATGCTCCGGCGTATTTGAATCGAAAACGAGATCTTCGCCCTGATATGGCGTGTCATCACGAAAGGCGCGAAATGTGAGGCCGGGCGGGCCTGCGACCGGTTCGGGCACCAGATAGCGCGGGTAGATGCTTTGCACGCGCTCCATTAAGGGCAGTGTAGTCTCGCCGGATGCGATCGTTACAAACAGCCGCTCGTTCGGATCGACGGGCACTCCTACGGTCGACTTGAGGGCAGGATCCGGCGGCACCAGACTTGGCCACAAATAGGAAAGGTCAACGCGTTCATGTGCTCCAGGGCGCCGTTGGACGCGCATGCGAATTGCCGCTGGTTCGACGTTGAACGCCGTCCCCGAAACGACGATCGGCAACGAGGGCGCATCGAGCATGACCGGGGCCTCGGGCCAGCGCGGCCATAGAATGTAGGCGACATAAATGCCGGCGGTAGCGACGGCGGCTGCGAAGATCATGACCGGCGCGAGCAGCGGGCTGCGCCCCGTGCCGCGTCGGCGCTTGACAGCGCGCCGGGCCGACGGCCGGCGCTCCTGCGCGAGAGTGGTCAAGGTGTGCTCCTTGCGGGCGAATCGCGCGGATTATGCCACGTCGGCTTCCCCGCAACGTTGGAATGCCCCATTTACCATTCGTTAAGGATTGGCTGGTGCCGGCCGCCTTCGTTTGCAACAGATGGCCTCGTGTACTGCGTTGAGGTTACCCAATGACGGCGGAATCCGTTCAAATGTTGTTGGCGCTGGGGCTGGGATTTGCCTTCGCGGGTCTGTGCAGTTCCGGTTACCGGCTGTTCACGAGCCGCTTGCCCAGCTTCAGCCAGCTCAGCGATGGACCGCGCGCGTCTGCGTTCGCCGCAATCCCGCTGTTGGTCGTTGCGGCGCCGTTCTTGATCATGCGCAACACCGTACTGGGCCGCCAGCGCGAGGGCCGTCGTTTCGAATTCGTTTTCCTGGCGACGCTGATCGCCGGCTTCTGGAGCCTGATGTCAGGTCTTACCCTCGTGATGACCTTGCAGGCCTGCGGTCTTCTGCACGCCTGAAAGACTTTCCTCCTGCATTCCGTTGAGGCAAGTTCGCGCACCTTGGGAGGTGTGAATGGCGATTTATGAGCTTGACGGACAAGCGCCGGAATTTCCTCCAGAGGGTCAGTACTACATCGCCGAATCGGCGGCGGTGATAGGACGCGTGCGGCTCAAAGCCGAGGCGAGCGTCTGGTTTGGCGCTGTCGTGCGCGGCGATAACGAGTGGATCGAACTGGGCGAGCGGTCACAGATCCAGGACAATGCCACGCTGCACACCGACCCGGGATTTCCGATGACGATCGGCAGCGATTGCGTAATCGGCCACAACGTCATCCTGCATGGTTGTACCATCGGCGACAATTCATTGATCGGGATGGGTGCCATCCTGCTCAATGGCGTGAAAATCGGAAAAAACTCTCTGGTGGGCGCCGGCAGTGTAGTCACGGAAGGCAAGAGTTTTGCCGACAATTCATTGATCGTGGGCACACCGGCGCGCGCCATTCGGACGCTGGACGAAGAGGCCATAGCAATGATCCGGGCCGGAGCCGACATCTACGTGCAGCGTTGGAAGCGGTACGCCAAAGGCCTGACGCGGATCGCCTGAACCACAATCGAAAATCAGCACACTGCAGCACCGAAAGTGGGGGTAGCCCAATACCATTCGCATTTCCATTGCCGCACTCGCGAAATTGCGCCTTTTTGTGACGGCTAACACTGCGCTTGGCCTCCACGTCCGTATGCTCATCACACTGAACAAAGATGGGGGCTAAGCATGACAGCCGACAAAGACATACCTCCCCTGATCGAGCTGCTGAAAATGGCTGCCGACCAATGGCCGAGTTCTGAGACCGGTGAGGTGTCGCAAAGCGAACTGTTCCGCCGCGATCAAGCCTTGCTTGACATGTGGCCCGAGGCCTGCCGGCGCGCCGGCGCTGGGGAGCGCGAGTTCCCGCCGGGGGTGATCAAAATCTGGCAATTTGAGATGAGCAGAGGTCGCGCGAATTGAGCCACGCCGGGTCGATCTGCACAAAAAAGCCCCGGCAATATGGCCGGGGGACCTGCGTAGTCGTCGTGAGTATGAGCGAAACTTGTAGGTCAGGCCAACACGCAGAAGTTGATCTGGAGAGTCTGGCGCCGAGCCGGGTATGACGCTCCACATCGCCAACACAAATAGCGGTATCTGGCGAATGATCAGGGGCAGCGACGTACCTTTGGGCAAAAATTTCATAGAAATTTAGCAGGATCGCAAAACCAGCGAATGCCAAGACGCCGGCAAGGCGCCACCATCATCATCCGACCGGCGGAGAATACGTTTAGTCCGCGAGACGGCCCTCTCGAACAAGCCAATCGCGGATTCTCTGATATTTGTCCTCGCACTCGAAGTTAAGAATCAGGGGCCTTTTGCTCTGCAAATGATCGAGAAAGAAAATCATGACGTTGGGACTTTGCACATCATCCGAATTCAAGGCGGCCCAATTTTCCCATTCGTGAATGACCGCTCGTTTGGCAGGGTCGTCTTCGCCTGCCGGCAGGTCATCGCTCTTGCGTCTTGCTCGAGCGCCATCCGCCAGGACGTGGACGCGTTCCTTCAGCATCATCTCATGACCCCGCAATAGCGCTTCTACCTTCGAACGACGACATGTTCGACAGAATCAAGCAGAGCGCTGCCGTTCAAACACAGGTTTCTTCAAGCCGACGTTCGATTGACCAACGCTTCGAACCGCTTGACCTCCCGACCGCTTCAACATGCAAGACTATGCGGTATCCGGATGCCGGCCAAGGATGGAGATCGCTTGCTACACTCCCTTTCTCGGTGCCCAGCGGTTAAACCGCGTTGTTGAGTACGGGTCGGCCAATGATCGAAGCCATCATGTATCTCGGGATCGGCTTTCTCTTTGCATCCCTTATTGGGGTCGCAGTCGCCCCGCTTATTCACGACCGCGCAGTGCGGCTGACCATGCGGCGACTGGAAAACTCCATTCCACAGTCGATGGCGGAAATTCAGGCCGACAAGGACCTGTTGCGCGCGGACTTCGCGATGTCGACACGGCGGCTTGAGATCGGCGTTGAAGAACTCAAGGAGCAGAACACCAACCAGCTTGCCGAACTCAGCAGAAGGGGCGACATGATAAATCGTCTCAAGCTTGAGCGCGAAGCACACAAGGTCGAGACCGTCGCGCTCAAAAGCGAAGTAGACTCGCTCAAGGAACGACTCCACTCCGTCGGAAAAATGATGAAGGAGTCTGAATTCCAACGCAGTGAGCCCAACATCGCTTCCCTTGTCCCCAACGACTGGCCAAGAGCTGAACCGCAAAGGACTCCAACATATTCAGCCGGACTAAATGAACAACGCCGCGAAGGCGAAGCATTGTCGCTGGTTGTCGATCGACCGTCGCCTGGAGCGGAGCCACCTGCGCGCGCGCCGGACGTTGGACGTCCTGGCGTGAGGATGGCCGAGGACGCAGCCGGTTCGGGTGCGATGCGGGCGCAGTCCTCCATACACGTGTCGGCGGACGATCAGGTCGCGCACGATGCGGTGAGCAGCGGACGGATTTCTCGTAGTCTCCGAAGCGTGTCCGTGGCGGCTCTGTTTGGTGTGGGCGCCGCGCTGGCTTGGCTTCAGTTTGGCGGCGAAGCGAAGAAGGCAGTCGGTGCTTTGACCTCAGCGCCGATGACGGAGAAAGCGCCCTCAGCATCGCAGTCCTCGAACGTGAATTCTCCTGAAGTGGCCCGCCAAATTGATGCCTTGGCCCGCGACCTCGCCAATGTGCGAACCAATGCTGAGCAATCCACCGCCAAACAAGAACCGACAAAACACGATACGCCGGCAGCGGCCGAACCGGACGACAAGCAGAAACTGGCAACAGCGGAGCCCCAGGCAAGACAGGCTCCATATCCGGAGACGAAGCCAACGACCATTGCCGGCTGGGCGATTGTTGAAGTTGTTGGCGGCACGGCAGTCGTCCAGGGGCCAAGTGGAGTCTGGCGGGTGACGCGCGGCGATACGGTGCCCGGAATTGGGAAGGTTGATTCTATTGTTCGCTGGGGCAATCGTTGGATCGTTGCGACCAGCAGCGGGCTGATTTCAACGCCATAGGTCGCCCGCTTGTGACGGGCGACCTATGCGCTAAATCCTGCGTACGTTATTGCAAGTCGATGGCTTGATAACGGCCGTTCTCATCGAGCTGCGTAGCCCACACCTTGTGCACGCCCTGGTGCTCGGATCGACTGAAAGTCACGGGTGTGCCGAGCCCAATATCGAGGTCGCGGAGATTCTCGAGAGTTGCTACCAGTTTTTCGGTGTCGAGCTGAGGACCATTCTGTTTCAACGCTGCAATCAACACGTTGGCCGCCACGTAACCTTCGAGAGACACATAATCCGGCGCCTCTCCCGGGAAGTATTTGGCGAGCGCATTTTTGTAATCGATCACCAACGAAGAGTGGCCATCAAGCGCAGGGACGACCTGCGTCACGATCACTCCATTTGCGAATCTCTTGCCAAGCAGCATCAGCTCGTTCGCCAGCGCGGTGCTGCCCACGAACGAAACACTAGTGTAGATCATGCCCGGGAAAAGATCTTTCGTCTTCTCAATGAATTTAGCCGCGGCCCGATAGGCGGGCACCATGATCACTGCCCTTATGGGAACGCGGCTCTTTTTGAGTTGCTCGACAGCGTCGTCCACATCGACGGTGTTGCGCTGGTAATTGAGGCGCAAGACCGAGTTGTCATCGCCGCCCAGCGCGCGAACAGCCTTTGTCACGCCGACGAAGCCCGAGTCGCCATACGCGTCCTGCTGGGCAAAGACGGCAATCTGGCTCGGCTTCAGCCGCTTGACCTTCACCAGATAGTGCACCATTGCGCTGGTCTCTTCGGCGTAACTGGCTCGGTAGTTAAAGACATATCGATCTGGAGGATCATTTCTGAGCAGACCGGCGCCGGTGAACGCGCCGAAAAACAGCATTTTGCGCTCTAGAGCGTATGGCAATGCCACTGTCGCTGTGGGTGTTCCCACATTGCCGATTACTCCAAAAACTTGGTCTTTCTCATAGAGCTGCTTCATTGTTTCGGCCGCTCGAGCAGGCTCGTAACCGTCGTCTGCGGCAATGAGGCGGAGCTGCCGGCCGTGCACCCCGCCATTGGCATTGGCCACGTTGAACGCCGACACGATGCCCCGGTTCATATTCTGGCCGAGTTCCTTGGTCGGACCACTCAATGCCGCCGAAATTCCAAACCGAATTTCTTTGTCAGTCACGCCGCGGAACGTTGTCTTGATGGCCGTTGGCTCTTGGCCGAGCGGTTGTGCTGATGTTGACAGCGTCACTTGCTGATTAGCCGGGGCTGACTGGCCGACGGAAGCCGGCGCGGGCTGTGCGGCGGGCGCCGCTACAGGCGGCGGTGACGCTGAAGCCGCGGCAACGCGCGTCGCTGGAGCGACTGGATCATTTGACGGGACGTTCGTCGGCGTCAGAAGATCAATTGATTTTGAGGTCTGGACCGCGCGCGAAGCCGTATCGAAGAGCGCATGTGCGCCTTGCGATATCGGCTTTGCGAAAATGAGCACCAATGCGACGACAGCCGCAAATGTGACGACCAGCGCAATACGGCCGACCAATGTTGACGTTCCGTCCTCTAGTCGATGCGGCGGAGGCGGTGGCTCCGGGACAGGCTCTGGCCATGAGGAAAAATCAGACCCTGGCCGCCGCTCTTGCGCGGTCTTGGGGACCGGCGCCGTGGGCGCCCAAGGCACGTACGGTCTTTCGGTGG
>DAISKM010000113.1:0-8925 GCA_036820945.1 Pseudolabrys sp. | reverse complement strand
CGCGGTCAGGATATGCTGCGGCTTGCGCTGCTCCTGGCGCATCCGTTCGCCGTAGTTGCGGGCAGCCTGCACGACATCGTTGGGATCGACACCCGACCGCACAGCGGCGTTAAAATGCTTCTCGGCTGCTGACCAGCCCTGATCGCTTCGCTTGGGGTACACTTCTTTGAAAGCTGAAAACATCTCCCTGCTGGCTCTGCCAGCAGAAGTCTGCTTGAGAGGATCATTAAGAGGATAATAAGAAGGATCATTATAACCCGACATTTTGACGGGGGTTACCCGACATTTTGACAGCGGCTGCCCGACATTTCGACGGGGGTACCCCCGACGTATTGACCGGGGTGCAGGGCGATACTCGTTCACGACGCCGGGACGCTGCATGATCTCGAAATGGCGTCGCAGGACGCCCATCGAGCGCTGCACGGTGCGCAGCGCGATTCCAAGCTCACGTGCGATCACGTCCTGCGATGGCCACGCAAAGCCGCGCCCCGTGTTGAGATGATCAGCGATGAACAGCCCGACAAGGCGGGCGGCCGGCGTCAGCGTCGGGTCGAGCTTGATCGCTTTGGCCAGATCAAGCTTGACCTTGGCCGTGATCGTGCTCGCGCTCATCGCTCGCGCTCCACGATCATGTCGAGGGCGGTGCCCAGGGGACCACTGGCGCGGCCTTGTGCATCGCGCATCAGCGCCCGCCGGATCACGGCGAGCGGAACACCGTATTGTAAAGCGATTGAGCAAACGACGGCGGCATCCTGCGCATTGACGCCCGCCATCGATCCGGCCTTGTGGTTCTGCAGGAAAATTTCCTGCACCGAGCCGTCAGCGCCGCGTGAAACCGTTGCCGTGAATACGAGGCGCTGGCTTTCGATCTCGAAAGTCTCGGAGGCACGGCGGTTCGACAGACGGCAGCGCTCGCTCATGCCTCCGTGCCCACTTCGTTACCCCATGCCGACCAGCCCGATCGTTGTGTGCGCGCAAACAGTTCGATCTTCGGCAACGCCGGAAAGGTGCGTTCGATGATTTCGTAGGCTGCGATTGGCTTTTCACTGTGCCGGCCTACCGGACTCTTAATCAGCGGGTCAAAGGTTCGAGTCCTTTTGCGCCCACCATTCATCTCAATGACAAATCAAGGTGCCAAGCCTGCTGGCAGGCGCCAAGTAAGTTCGACAACCTCAAAGCCGCAAAGGCGCTCGATCACTACGTACCGTTCTATGGTATGCCAAGGATTTGACGCGCTTCTTGCGCTGTCGCAACGCGGCAGCCATGCCGGGCAATTGCTTGCGTAGCGACTTGCACCAGTTCAGCATTACTATTAGCGAAGCGCTCTTTTGAGATTCGGATGTTATCCTCAAGCCCTGTGCGGACCGCGTCAGCGCCCCGGGCAAGCGCCCAGTCCATGACCTCCGCTTGATGCCTCCCGATGCCCGCCGCCGTCCAGGTGCAGGCCGGAAAAAGATGCTTGGCCTCGGTAAGGAGCATGTCGAGCAGGTGCTCTTGTGCAGGCAATGCATTCCGGATGCCCATGACAAACTGCATATGAGGCCGCTCATTCAGCAAACCTTGATCGGCAAGGCGGCGGGCTCCGTGGAGGTGAGAAAGATCAAACACCTCGATTTCAGGCTTGATGCCGTTTTCCCGCATCTTGGAGGCGAGGTCTTCTACGAGGGCTGTGTGATTTTCGTAGACGATACTGGGGAAGTTGACAGATCCCGTCGCCAAAGAGGCCATGTCAGGCTTCAGAAAGAGCGAGCTGCTCCGCTGACTTGGGTCTCTTCCTCGTCCGCCGGTGGAAAACTGTACAATCATGCCGGGGCAATGGCGCCTGATACCGTCGCACACAGCGGCAAAGCGTTGCGGGTCCGACGATGGAGTCTCGTCGTCATTGCGCACGTGGATGTGTGCCAGCGTCGCCCCAGCTTCATACGCTTGTTTGGTGCTCTCGACCTGCTCTGCAGGCGTGATCGGCACCGCCGGATTGTCCTTCTTGCGCGGCACGGAGCCCGTTATTGCGACAGCCACAATAACGGGTTTCATGTTGTTTCAACACTTGCCTGCATCACACGGCAACCCTGCGGTCTTTGTTAGTGCCGCTGGCATTAGCAGCTTCTTTGGCGAGCAATTGCGCCACGTGTCGCAGAGCCAACGAATAGCCGTGAGTGCCGAACCCCGCCATAACGCCGGTCGCAGTCAGCGACACGTAGGAGTGATGGCGGAAGGATTCTCGCCGATGCACGTTCGAGATGTGCACCTCGAAGACAGGACACTTGCATGCGTTGAGCGCGTCCATGATCGCGATTGAGGTGTGGGTGAAGGCACCCGGGTTAATCACGATCGCTGCCGCGGTCTCACGCGCCTCGTGGATCCAGTCAATGATCTGGAATTCCGCATTGCTCTGGCGGAACTCGATCGAAAGGTTGAGCTCCGCCGCAAGGGTTCGGCATTGAGCCTCAACATCGGCGAGCGTCTCGTGCCCGTAGATGTGAGGCTCGCGCTTGCCCAGAAGATTCAGGTTCGGGCCGTTGAGAACGTAGACGGTGCGGCTCATCGAACCTCACTCGGAACGCGATGCGTCGGCGATCGCCCGGGCGCGAATTTTCTCGTAGTCTGCCTTGTCGACCGGCGCCGCGTAGGGATTACCGAGGTCTTTGAGGAAGGTGCGATAAGTCTCGCGCGCGCTCAGCGCCGCAAGCGCGGCAATAGCCGTAATCGCCAACGTAATTGCACCGATCTTGAGTGGAATATCGGACGAGCCAGGCGGTGCCGCGATCGCGAACAGCGCTGGAAGCAGCGCCGTGATCGTCGTTCCGACGTTTTGGGAGATGGCCATGGAGGTGACGCGCGTGCGCGTCGGGAAGAGTTCAGGGTAGAAGCTTGGAAAGGTCGCGTTGTAGCCCTGATAGACGAAACCCCACATCAGAAGCGACATAATGATCGCGAGCGGCACATTGTGAATACTAATCGCATAGAGATACGCGAAGGAAAGCAGCCCCGAACCGAGAGCCGCGACGATGATCGGAGGTCTGCGGCCGATCTTGTCAGACAGATTGCCAACGTAGGGGATGACTACCACTGCCAGAATGTTGCCCAGCACGGGGATCCACAAGTACACGTCCTTTTCGAAGCCGATGCCATACGCCGGCTGCACCGCATAGGCCGCGCCAAAAATTGCGGCAACGACCGGGATGACATTCATCAAAGCCATGCACACCACGCGCAGCATGTCCTTCCAGCTAGCCTTGAACGCCTGCACGATCGGCGCTCGCGGCACTTCGCCTTGTGCGCTCTCTTCGGTGAAGGCGGGCGTCTCATCCACCTTGCGGCGAATAATATAGCCCGCAATGATGACAACGAAGCTGAGCAGGAAGGGGATCCGCCAGCCCCAGGAGTTGAACGCTTGATCGGGCATCAAGGCGGCGAGCGGCAAGAAGACTGCTGCGGCTAAGATCTGGCCGGCTTGCACGCCCTGCAGCGTGAAGCTGGCAAAGAACCCGCGTCTACCAAACGGAGCGTGCTCGAGAATCATCGAGCTGGCGCCGGAGATTTCTCCCGCAACGGCGAAACCCTGGATGAGCCGCAGAATGACGAGAAGCACCGGAGCGAGCACGCCCACCTGGTGGTAGGTCGGCAGGAGTCCGACCGCCATCGTCGATACTCCCATTAGCAGCATGCATAAGATCAGCACGTTCTTGCGACCATGGGTGTCGCCCCAATGGCCGAGAAAGAAGGCCCCAATGGGACGGGCGACATAGCCGACGCCATAGGTCGCAAGCGAGGCCACGATGGCGACGGTCGGGTTGTCTGACGGAAAGAAGAGTTGCGGGAAGATTAGAGACGCCGCGGTAGCGTAGATGAAAAAGTCGTAGTACTCGAGCGCCGACCCGATCCAACCACTGGCGGCGGCCTTCTTCGATTGATGCCGGCCGCTCGGCTCGTGGCTAGCGGCAGTCGCCTGAATAGTCATGCCTGTCTCTCCCGCTAATTCTGATTCAGTCGAAGTGATGGCGTTCTCCCTAAACGTCGAAGAACACTGTCTCGCGTTCGCCTTGCAAATAGACGTCGAATGTGTAGACGACAGCGCTCCCCCTCATCGCGCGTTGCGCAATGAGAGTGCGGCGTCGGGTATCGGGCTCGATAAGGTTAAGCACCGGGTCGGCACGGTTGGCGGCTTCTTCATCGGAAAAATACATCCGCGTGCTCAATCCGATGTTGATGCCCCGCGCCACGATCCAAAAGCTCACGTGCGGCGCCATGAAACGATGGCCGCGCCGGCCGATCACTGAACCGGGCTTTACGGTGTCGAACCAAAAGAGGCCAGTCTCGAAATCCGCGCCGGTACGGCCCCATCCGCGAAACGCCTTGTCGAGCAGTTTCTCCTGCCGATCAGCGGGGTGGTTGTAGCGCCCCGCCGCATTGGCTTGCCAAATTTCCACCAGCGCGTCTTTGAGCGGCATGCCGGCACCATCGAACACGTGCCCTTCGATGCGAATCCGTTCCCCGGCCGTATCGGGACCGACCAGCACGTTGGTGAAGTTCTTATCGAAGATGTCGAAGCCGGCCTGATGAGGGATCAACCCGATATGAACGTAAGGACCAGCCGTCTGAGATGGCGTCTCGGTCAGATATTTGAGCGCTTGCACCACGTGCTAATTCCCATGCAGCTTGTTCTCGAACAGCGTCGAGCGCCGTCCGCGGAGCACGATGTCGAACCGATAAGCGAGCGTGTCGAGCGGGACCGTGGCGTTGAAGTCGATTGGCGCCACGAGTCGCTTGGCGGCATCACGATCCGGGATCATCTGAAACATCACGTCCTTAACGAGGAGAGGATCACCTTCGAAGTACATCTGCGTGATGAGCCGTTGCACGAAGCCGGTGCCAAACACCGAGAAATGGATGTGCGCCGGCCGCCAAGAATTGACGTTGTTGCGAAACGGATAGGGGCCCGGCTTGATCGTCCTGAACCAGTACTCACCGTCTTCGTTTGTGATAGTCCGGCCACAACCGCCGAAATTTGGGTCGATAGGCGCAATGTAGCGGTCGTTCTTGTGCCGGTAGCGTCCACCGGCATTGGCTTGCCAAAACTCGACCAGGACATTCGGAACCGGACGGCCGCCCTCATCCATCACTTGGCCGTGGACGATGATCCGCTCGCCGATCGCCTGACCATCCTTCGCATAGTTCAGGATAAGATCGTTATCGAGCGGGCCGAGTTCGCTGTGGCCGAACAACGGTCCCGTCACTTCCGACAACGAGTTCTGCAGCGAGAGCAACGGCTGCCGGGGAGAGCGCAGCACGCTCGTCTTGTACTCTGGAGTCAGCGCAGGCGGATGAATGCTGCGGTCGCGTTGGAAAAACTCGCTCTCCCAATCCACGACGCTCGCTAGCCCGCTCACTCTTCTTGCGCCCGAGCTCTCTACGGAGCCCCCGGAACGCTGCGCGCCGGTTTCCCCGAGAATCTGCTCGGGTTGGCGGTTCGGTATACCGACACTTTCAAGCATGGCCCGTCCTCGCAATGCGATCTGGGACCCTTTGGCCTGCGGAGGCCACCCCTTAACCAGTGCAAATCGGGCGTTTCTTGGTTCCGACCGCCTTTGGCGAGAGCTGGCCGACTGGCCTTTAGGTCATAAGCCTAGCGCCGAAACTGATCCTGCGCCACTGATTTGTATACCGACCAAGGCTCTACCCTCAGTACTGGATCCGGGCGACGGAGCGCAGCTCGTCGGCTGTCGTGGTTCCGAAGCCAAAGAACTCGAGGTAGGCCGGGATTTGCTCGAACAGCATGTCGGTGCCGACTTGGATCGGGCAGCCCTTTTCGTGAGCCGCGCGCAAGAACGGCGTGATTTCCTGTTTCATCACCACTTCACCCACAAAGGTGCCGGGCGCGATCCGTGACACGTCCATCGGCAACGGGTCGCCCTCCTTCATGCCGAGCGGCGTCGCGTTGATGACGACCTGATATCCGGCGGGATCCTTTGAGCCCGTAATGACCTCGAGCTTTGGATAGTGCTCGCGCAAACGAACCGCCAAGCTCTCGGCCATGCTCGCAACGTTGTCGAACAATCCGATCGCGCCGACGCCCGCGGCTGCGAGAGACGCGGCAATCGCCGAGCCTACGCCGCCACTCCCGACGACCAGCACGCGCGCGCCGGCAAGGCGTTGCCCCTTTCTCCCAAGTCCGCGAACGAAACCCGCGCCATCGAACATGTCACCAAGCAGCGAGCCGTCTTGACGGCGCAAAACCGCATTGCACGAACCTGCGATCCTGACCGTCGTCGTGACTTCGTCTAGGAGCGCGACCGTTGTCACCTTGTGGGGCATCGTAATAAGCGCACCGCGAATGTTTGTAAGGCGAAACAGGGCACGCAATACGTCCGGATAATCATGGGGCCTTACGCCCATCGGCACGACAACCGCATCGATTCCGTGCTTCTCGAAATACGGGTTGTAGATCATCGGCGCTTTGAAAGTTTCTGTGGGGTAGCCTAGATGCGCTACCAGGGTCGTTGTTCCGCGGATCATCGCTTCCTCCTCTGCAGGCGCCCGATCTGCTTAAGCTGAAGCTACGTCGAGCAGGTGTCGCTTACTCAGAAGGGAATGCTCGCGAATGAGACTTTCGGCTCGAGCGCCCATGCCGGTCTGAATGGCTTCCAGAATGCGGTGGTGCTGGTCCTGCTCGATGATCAGCACAGTGCGCAGCTTCGTCGGGTCCGACGCCAGAACTTGGCTTACCCTCGGCAACGCCAGAATGTTCGGCGGCGCGTTCTCGGCGTGCTGGTTCAACGTCCGACATTGTACCGCCTCGACCACGAGGCCATGAAAGCGGGCATTCAAAGCCAGGAATTGCGCAAGACTGTCAGCTGAAAGTTCAGTGGCCCCTATCAGCTCGTCGATTGAAGCCAGACAATCCTGCACGCTTTCCAATTGGGCCGCTGAGATTCCTCGCTCGGCCGCCCAGCGGGCGGCAAGACCCTCAAGTGCGCTCTGAATCTCCACTCGGGCAAGGATGTCTTGCAGATTCCCGTTGCGAGGCCTGCTCAGGCCGCCATCGATTTGCAGTTTTGGATCCCTGTCGTCGCCTAACACAAACACCTCCCTTTTTATGTGCGATATACGCACAATATATTGTTATTCGCACAGTAGGGTATGTTGACCGGCCTGTCAAGTGCGTATAAAGGACAAATGTGCGCTTCTCGCACGAAAGGTTTCACTCGATGAGTCAAATTGAGGTTCTCGACCGGGACATCGTGTCCGGCCTCGAAAAGGGGCTCGCCGTTATCGAGGCGTTCGATGAGGTGCGGCCAAAACTCAGTCTGGGAGAGGTCGCCAAGCTGACCGGACTGACACGCGCGGCGGCGCGGCGGTACCTCTTGACGCTCGTCAAGAACCGCTATGCCGAGTACGACGGGAAATTCTTTTGGCTTTCGCCGCGGGTGCTCAAACTCGGCTACGCCTACTTGTCGTCGACGTCGTTGTCAGGACGATTGCAGCCTTACCTTGAGGACATATCGCGCAAGACAGGTGAGTCGAGCTCCGCAGCAATCCTGGACGGTGTCGATATCGTCTATATTGCCAGATCGAGCACTAGCCGCATTATGGCGGTTGACTTGAACGTCGGTAGCCATCTTCCGGCCTATTGCAGCGCGCTCGGCCGTGCCCTTTTGGCGTACTCAGATGACGGGGTGGTGTCATCCTACATCGAAAGTGCAAGCCTCGTTCCGCTGACGCCCAAGACGAGACACACGGTGCCCGAGCTTCGTGAGATACTTCTGGAGGTGAAACGGAACGGCTTTGCGCTCGTGGATGAAGAACTTGCGCTCGGCCTGCGGTCGATCGCCGTACCGATTTTCAATGCCGACGGCAAGGTCGTGACGGCGATTAATATTAGTGTGGCGACGGTGCGGGCATCTGTCGAAGAGATCCTGGATCGCTTCCTGCCCATTTTGTTGGCCACACAGGAGGACTTGCGTCGTGTGCTCTGAGCGAGATAGCTCGGCGTGACGGTCGATGCCGTTTTCGCATTATCCGACCCGACGGTGGATCGCCCTCGAGATTGGAGATGGGCCATGGATACCCGGCTGACGGAAGGCCGCTTGGACCGCGTCGGCGTGCAAACGATGAAAGCCTACGCAGCGCTGCGAGGGCTCATTCTTGACGGCCAATTCCCGCCAGGCGCGCGCCTTTCCGAGATGGCCATGGTCAGGCGTCTAGGCGTTTCGCGGACGCCGGCCCGCATGGCGATGGTTCGATTGAAGGAAGAGGGTTTGGTCGAACCGGCCTCATCGGGCGGATTTTCCGTTCGCGGGTTCACCGAACTCGAAGTGCTGGCCGCTATCGAGATCCGCGCGACACTGGAAGGCCTCGCTGCCCGTCTTGCGGCGGAACGTCGGCTTACGTCCACCCAACTCGAACCGCTGCGCCAAAGCATTGCATCGATCAGCGACCTTATCGCGCAGCCGCCCGGCAAGGATGCGGCCAAACTCTATGCGGCGATGAATGACCGCTTCCATGCGCTTTTGTTGAATCTCGCTGATTGCGAGCCGCTGTCGCGCCAGCTCGAGCGGGCGTCCGCGCTTCCGTTTGCAGCGCCAAGCGCATTGATTCCGGCGCGCGCCAGGGTATCCGACCTCCATGCGATGCTCATTGTTGCCCACGACCAGCATCAAAGCGTGTACGAGGCCGTCGAGCGGCACGAGGGGACCCGAGCCGAAAGCTTGATGCGCGAACACACACGATTAGCAAGCCGCAACCTGGCTCGCGTGCTGAGCAACCCTGAAGCCTTGGCACTGGTGCCCGGTTGGCCACTGATCCGCGTTCCAGAGCGGGCGGCCTAAAGCCTCTTCTGCTCGATCCACTCGAGCACACGACTGGCTGTCCAGTCAGCGGCCGGCTCGATCGGCAACAGATGGCCGGCGTCGCGCGCGCATATAT
>DAISKM010000112.1:0-8996 GCA_036820945.1 Pseudolabrys sp. | reverse complement strand
TGGCGCCGATCGCCGTTCTGCTGCCGAATTCTCTTTCTGGCTGGCGATGCCGACGATGGTCGGGGCATTCGCATACGAGATCTACAAGAGCCGGGGAGAGCTCGCCCTTGGTGGGAATGTTGCAGTGACCGCAGTCGGGTTCGCGTTTTCGTTCATCTTCGGGTGGATCGTCGTGAAAACGTTTTTGGGCTATGTGCAGCGTCACAGCTTTGCGCTGTTCGCCTGGTGGCGCATCCTGCTCGGCGCTGGCGGACTCACCGCACTGTATATTGTGTGAAGTTAGGCGGTGTGTTTTCTGAACTGTCCCGTCTTGCGAAATCGCCAAAGGTAGGACGGCACAATTGCCTCTATTGGCTCAGGCTCTATGCCAAGGGCTTGCAGCGTTCTCCCTTCGTCTTTTGCGGCCTGCGACACGACATTGTCGTTGCGTAGCGATTCCACCTGATCGGGCGTGAGCGGTGGCTTGGGGAGATATTGCAACACCGTTGCCTGGGCCTTTGCCAAGGGAAAAGGCAACGTGACGAGAAGTCGTTTGCGCTCGATTGTCGCGAGCACGAATTGCATCAGTTGCTTGAAAGTTCGGGTATCTGGTCCGCCCATTTCATAGATCGTGCCCGGACGCGTCTTGCCGTCGACAGCGTCGGCAATCGCAGCTGCAATATCGCCGACAAACACTGGCTGAAAGCGCGTGAGTCCGCCTCCGATCAGCGGCAATGCCGGCGATACGCATGCCAGCGCGGCAAAGCGGTTGAAAAAATCATCCTCGGGCCCAAACATGATCGATGGCCGCATAATCGTAGCCGAGTGTTGCGCCGCCAGAACCAGCTGCTCGGCGTGCGCTTTGGAACGGGCGTACGCACTGGACGAGTTCGTGTCCGCCCCGATGGCGGATACGTGAACCATCCGGGCCCCGTGGGCATTGGCCGCAAGCGCAACTTGTTCCGCGCCGTAGGCGTGAACCGCATCGAAACGCTGGCGGCCGCGCTCGAAAAGGATGCCGACGAGATTGATAAGCGCGTGTGCATCGCGGGCCGCCGATTCTACCGACGGCGCATGCCGCAGATTGGCCTGTACGGCATGAATCTGCCCGACACGGCCAAGCGGCTGGAGGAAATTTGCAAGCTCGGGCCGGCGCACGGCCACCCTGATGCGGTAGTGGCGTTTGGCTAGGGCCCGCACAACATGCCGGCCGAGAAACCCCGAGCCACCATATACGGTGACCAAAGTCTCGTAGGGGCTGGGCGCGGCCATGCGCTTTCTTGCTTCTCGCCGAGGCGGGGTGACTGAAACCGGCCAATACAGGATCGGCCAAGGAGTGTACAGAGCTAAAAGCCCCTTCATTGACAAGCGGGAAGCGGCTCCGTATCTGGTCCCGAAAGCCCAGGTGGCGGAATTGGTAGACGCACTAGTTTCAGGTACTAGCGGTGAAAGCCGTGGAGGTTCGAGTCCTCTCCTGGGCACCAACGTTCCGAGCCTTAGAGGCTGAATGACCATCCGCCTGCATCGTGGTGACCTGCCGGACCTCTCGGCCTACAAGGGCGCGGTGGCAATCGATACGGAAGCGATGGGCCTCGACCCGCATCGCGATCGGCTCTGCGTGGTGCAACTGTCGCCTGGAGACGGCTCTGCGGACGTGGTGCAGATCGCCGCCGGGCAGCGGAAGGCGCCCAATATCGAACGACTGCTATCGGACAAATCGATCCTCAAGATCTTTCATTTCGCACGCTTCGATTTGGGAATACTGGCGAAGACATTCGGCGTAATGGCAGCTCCGGTCTACTGCACCAAGATCGCGTCGCGCCTCGCCCGCACCTATACTGACAAGCATGGTTTGAAGGATCTGGCACGCGAGGTGCTTGGCGTCGATCTGTCGAAACAGCAGCAATTGTCCGACTGGGGTGCCGATGAACTAAGCGACGCGCAAGTGTCGTATGCGGCGACCGACGTCCTGCACCTGCATGCGCTGAAGGAGAAGCTGGACGGAATGCTGGCGCGCGAAGGCCGGGCCGATTTGGCCTCGGCCTGTTTCCGCTTTCTGCCCGATCGGGCGCGGCTTGACCTCGCCGGCTGGGCGGCCGAAGACATTTTTTCGCACTCTGCATAAGCTATTGAGTAGCCACCGCTATTGTTAACTGTAGACGATCGCGTTGCCGTGTCGGGGCCATATTCGGCCGGCATCGTGCCGGCCCGGGCGTGACGATGACTTCCGGCACTTGTTTTAACCAGAACCGGACACGGGGCTTGGGATGAGCCGTGTGATTACAGCGAGGAGCGATCCAGAAGCGCCGCGCGCTTATTGGACCATGAGTCGGCGCGATGCCGATCGGGCCTTTCGTGCTGCGCGGAGACACAGCCGTCTGGTTCGCATCCTGCGCATCACCGTTCCGGTGACCGTGGTGATCGGACTGATCATCGTTACGCTGATCACGTACTTCAATCCGCTTCGCATGCTGGCCAAACTTCCAATCAACATCGACAACCTCGTCGTCTCGGGCACCAAGGTCACGATGGAACAGCCGCGTCTGGCCGGGTTTACGAGCGATGCGCGCGCGTATGAGTTGGTAGCCGACACCGCAGCGCAGGACATGACCAAGCCCGACATCGTCGAGTTGCGCAACATCCGCGCCAAAGTCGAAATGCAGGACAAGACGTCGATGGAAATGACCGCCGTCAGCGGCATCTATGATGCCAAGGGCGAAATGCTCAAGCTTGAGAGGGAGATCCTGCTGAGATCGTCCACTGGCTACCAGGGACGCTTGAGCGAGGCGCTGATCGACATTCGCAAAGGTAACATCGTGTCCGAGCACCCAGTTGAAGTGAAATTGTTGCAGGGCACGCTCAATGCCAACCGGCTGGATATCTTTGATTCAGGAGACGTGGTTCGTTTCCACGGCGGCGTGGTCATGGACATGATGCTCAACCAGCCACCGCCGGCAAAGCCAGACACGCAATGATCGCTATGCGGAAACTACTCATCTTGTTGCTGGTCGTTGTTGCGCTGATCATTCCCGGCGCGAACCCCCGCGCGCAGACGACAAGTCAGGGACCGCCAAATGCATTGCAAGGCTTTTCGCAGAATCGCGATCAGCCGGTCCATATCGAAGCAGCGACTTTGGAGGTTCGCGACAAGCAAAAGGAGGCGACCTTCAGCGGTGACGTCCGCGTGAAGCAGGGTGACACTGGCATGCGCTGCAAATCGCTCGTGGTCTTCTACGAGCAGGGCTCTGAAGGCAATGCCAAGACCAAGACGATGCAAGCGGCCTCGCCTGGCCCCGGTGGCGAGCAGCGCATCAAAAGATTGGAAGCGCGAGGCGGCGTCATCGTCACGCAAAAGGACCAGACCGTCACTGGCGAACAGGGGATCTTCGACATGAAAACCAATACGGTCACGATGACGGGCAGTCCGGTGATCATGACGCAGGGCCCGAATGTATTGAAGGGTGACAAGCTGGTGGTCGATCTGACAAGCGGGGTATCGCGAGTGGAATCGGGCAAAAATGGCCAAGGTCGCGTGCAGGGATTATTTCAACCTGGCAGCGCCGGAAGCGGGGCCGATTCCAAAGCCGGCGCGGGCGGCGCCCAGGTCCCACGGCCCAATCCCATGCGGCCGTTTTGAGCCGGCATTATCGTCGGCCGTCGGCCCACTCAGCACTTCGGGAATCGGGTAATGTCCCGCGCGCGGCATTTGTGGCCCTACAGAGAGACCATGTTCAAGCAGCTTGAGCTCATGCGACGCGAGCTGGCGAATATCGTTTCGTCGCTCTGGCGGCGTCCAAGCAAAGCTCGCCGAACGCTGAGCCCAGCCGACGCGCGCGCGCACCCGGGAGCCCATTCTCGGCCGGTGCAGCGTGCTTATCAGGCAGCTGCGCAGCCGCGCCGCGGCGGCGATGGACTGCAGGCGGTGCGTCCCGCATATCTCGCTGCGCATGGCGTGGAAAAAAGCTTTGCCGGCCGCATGGTGGTGCGAGGCGTAACGCTCTACGTGCGTCGGGGGGAAGCCGTCGGATTGCTCGGCCCTAACGGCGCCGGCAAAACCACGGTCTTCTACATGATCACTGGCCTTATCAGTGCTGACCGTGGCCATATCGAACTCGATGGCTTCGACGTCACGGCACTGCCCATGTATCAGCGCGCTCGGCTCGGGATCGGCTATTTGCCGCAGGAAGCCTCGATCTTTCGCGGTCTCAACGTGGAGGACAACATTCGTTCGGTGCTCGAAGTTGTCGAACCGGACCGCCGCCGCCGAGAGGCCGACCTCAATGCGCTGCTTGAGGAATTCAATATCGCGCGGGTGCGCAAAACGCCCACTATCGCATTATCGGGCGGCGAGCGTCGCCGCGTGGAAATCGCGCGGGCATTGGCGACGCGGCCGAGCTACATGTTGCTCGACGAACCATTCGCAGGCATCGACCCCATCGCTGTTGGCGACATTCAGGCGCTGGTCCGTCACCTCACCAACCGCGGAATCGGCGTTCTGATAACGGATCATAATGTGCGCGAGACTCTGGGTCTCACCGATCGTGCCTACATCATCTATTCCGGCGAAGTGCTGATGGAGGGCCGCGCGGACGACATCGTCAACAATCCGGACGTCCGCCGCCTCTACCTGGGCGAAGAATTCCGGCTATAGGCCGCGTGCAAACAAGTTATGCAGTGCCGACTGCTTATTCGCATATCGCCGGCTCCGGTAACCTGATATACACAAGCAAGAATCGGACCACTTCTCGCCGGGACGTTTATGCCGCTGTCACAAAGAATGGAGTTTCGCCAGACGCAAGGGCTGGTGATGACGCCGCAGCTGATGCAGGCCATCAAGCTGCTGCAACTCTCCAGTCTCGATCTGGCGGCCTACGTCGAAGGCGAGCTTGAACGTAATCCGCTCCTTGAGCGGGTGGACGACGAGGACTCACCGGCCGCGAATGCCGAGACAAGTGGCGCCCCGCTGGGGACCGGCGACGATAATCCTGCCAATTCGGACTGGATGACACCTGCGCTTGAGACCAGCCGCAGTTCGATGGAGCAAGGACTCGGTACCGAGCTCGAAAATGTCTTTCCTGACGACGGCGGAGAGAAAATCCCACAATCGGGACAGACGGCAGCCCCGACCTATGCGGAATGGGCTGGATCAACGCCGAGCGGGGTTGAGGACTACAATCTTGAGGCGTTCGTCTCGGTTGAGACAACGCTTGCCGATCACCTCGCTGAGCAGATGGCGCTCGCAATTTCCAGCCCGGCAGGGCGAATGATCGGGCAATATCTGATCGATATGGTCGACGAGGCGGGCTATCTGACGGGCGACCTTGAGGCCGTCGTCGAAAAGCTTGGCGCCCGGCGAAGCGACGTCGAGCTCGTGCTTGCAGTACTGCAAACATTCGACCCACCTGGCGTGTGCGCACGCAATCTCACCGAATGCCTCGCCATCCAGTTGAAGGAGCGCGACCGGTACGACCCGGCAATGAAGACGCTGGTCGAACATCTCGATCTCCTCGCGAAAAGAGATCTTTCCGCCCTGCGTCGCCTGTGCGGGGTCAACGACGAGGATCTCAGCGACATGATCGCCGAGATCCGCACGCTTAATCCCAAACCCGGCCTCGCTTTCGGCTCAACAATGGTGCAGCCGATCGTTCCGGATGTATTCGTGCGCGCTGCGCCGGATGGCACGTGGCAAGTGGAGCTGAATTCCGACACATTGCCGAAAGTTCTCATAAACCAGCGTTACTATGCGCAGGTTTCCGAATCGAGCCGAAGCGAAAAAGAGAAGACTTACATCGCCGACTGCATGCAGACCGCAACGTGGCTGGTGCGGGCACTCGACCAGCGTGCAAAAACCATTCTCAAGGTATCAAGCGAAATCGTGAGGCAGCAGGACGGATTTTTTGCCAAGGGCGTGCAACATCTGCGGCCGTTGAATTTGAAAACCGTTGCTGATGCGATTGGCATGCATGAATCGACCGTGTCGCGTGTCACCGCCAACAAATACATGGCGACAAGCCGAGGCATATTCGAACTGAAATATTTCTTTACCTCGGCGATCGCCGCAGCCGACGGAGGCGAGGCGCATTCAGCTGAGGCGGTCCGTCACCGAATTCGTCAAATGATCGATGACGAAAGCGCCGAGCACGTATTCTCGGACGACACGATTGTGGAGAAGCTTCGCGAGGCCGGAATTGATATCGCGCGCCGCACAGTTGCCAAGTACCGCGAGGCCATGCGTATCCCATCCTCGGTGCAACGCCGGCGCGAAAAATTGACCGCCGGTTCCTGATCGGCCGTTCCAACGCATTGACGTGCGGAACATTTTTAAGGTCAAATAATCGACGCCACCTGGGCCAGGCTTGATTGACACCGATGGAGGTCAGCCGATGCCTTTACGCGTTTCGGGAAGGAACATCAGCATCGGCGCGGCGCTGCAGCAAAAAATAACCGAACGGGTCGAAGAGGCAGCGTCAAAATACTTTCGCGGCGGCTATTCAGGCCATGCCACGGTCGGCAAGGACGGGTTTGGTTTCCGAACAGAATGTGTTCTGCATCTTGATTCCGGCGCATTGCTCGAGGCGGAAGGGATGGCACCTGATCCCTATGACAGCGCGGAACAGGCAGCGATTCGGATAGAAAAGCGGTTGCGGCGCTACAAGCGCCGCCGCAAGGACCACCAGGCCCGTCGCGGGCGGCAGGGGAGATCAAAAAATGCCAGAAAAGCGACAATCGGAAGCTGAGTTCTCCCATTGACGGCGACGTTGACCGCTCCTATGGTCCGCCGCCTTCAACAACCCCCTTTGCAACTCGACGCCGTTATGCCCGATCTTCGGACATGTCCATGACGCTTACCGACCTCGTCGCGCCGAACGCGGTAATTCCTGCTCTCAAGGTTAACAACAAAAAGCAGGCGATTCAGGAACTGGCCGCGCGTGCTGCCGAACTAACCGGGCAGAACGAGAAGGCTATCCTGGAAATCCTGCTTCAGCGCGAGAAGCTGGGCTCGACCGCAGTTGGCAATGGCGTTGCAATTCCGCACGGTAAGCTGACGAAGTTGGGTCGCCTTTTCGGTTTGTTTGCGCGGCTTCATAAGCCAATCGATTTCGAGGCACTCGACAATCAGCCGGTTGACCTGATTTTCCTGCTGCTCGCGCCGGAAGCAGCCGGTGCTGATCATCTCAAGGCCCTGGCGCGCGTTGCGCGACAGCTTCGCGATCCCGAGATCGCTCGCCGTCTTCGCGAATCGAACGACGCTGATGCCTTATATGCCGTGCTGGCAATGCCGCCGGCTTCAAGCGCAGCCTGAGCACGAACTGGGTTGAGGTCCGATTTGAGGAATCAAATCAGGCGCAGCGAGATTTGCTGCGCCTCCGCCGCAAATTTTCGGATCAGTGCACGCTGACCGGCTCCAGCTCCTGGCTCCAGGCATTGGCGAGCGCGGCTTCACGCGTATCGGTCAACATGATTGGCGTGCCATCGGCAGCATGCAGCGAAAATAGCTTGAGACCGGGCGCGATCTTTGGCGCCTGCGGGAAAAGGCTCGCTACATCCTCGGAGCGGATCGTCTTGACGTAAGCCAGACGACCATCGCCTAGCTGCGCCAGTGCTTCCTGAGTAATGGCCGGATGTGCCTTATTCGGTTCAATCTGTTTGTCGTTGGTCATGGCCCTCGACTCCTTTCTGATTCAACGCTTGACGCGGTCGAGTCCTGTTCACGAGTCCGTCATTCCTGTTCGTTGATCGAGATCGTTTTCACGATCCGTTCCGGCTGGGGCCGGACGAGATCGATCGACAACAGGCCGTTTTTCAGATCCGCCCCCATTACCTCCATCCCATCTGCCAGCACGAAAGTGCGCTGGAACTGGCGCGCGGCGATCCCGCGGTGGAGGTATTGACGGGTTTTGTCGTCCTGTTGCCTGCCGCGGATCACCAACTGGCTTTCCTCGACACTCACATCGAGCTGATCGCGGGTGAAACCGGCGATGGCAAGCGTGATACGCAGCCGCTCCGGGTTTTTCCCATCGCGCGGCAGTCGCTCGATGTTGTAGGGCGGATAACCGTCGGCCCCCTTGGCGACACGATCGAGCACGCGCTCGATTTCGTCGAAACCCAGGAGGAACGGGCTGGACAGAGACGGAACTCGCGACATTGATCTCAAAGCCCTCGCTTGAAGCGACTTTGACGGGGCCCTTGCGGCGCCCCAACCTTCCGAAACTGTCGGTCGGTCGCTGCTAATATGGGCAGGCCCGGTTAAAGGTTCAAGAACAAGGGGAATTCGGGCTGGAACACGATATAATCGCCGCTTAATCGAGTTTTCCATGCCTGATCGCCCCCCCATAACCGCCCTGACGGTCCGTGCCATCCGCGCAACTCCCGTCGAGGTGCCGCCCAACTTTGTGCTCGGTACCAGTGTAGGGTCGTTCCGCCAGGTGCCACTTCTTCTGATTGATCTCGAAACCAAAGAGGGGGTTACCGGCCGCAGTTACGTGTTCTGCTATTTGCGGGCGGCGGCGCCGGCGATCACCAGCTTGCTCGGCGAGGTCGAGCACGTCGTCAAGGATGCCGCGATAAATCCGGCCGGCCTATGGGCGAAGCTGGCCCAGCGTTTCACGCTGATCGGGGTGCAAGGCATCGTGCGCATGGCCATGGCAGGCTTTGACGTTGCCTGCTGGGACGCTCTCGCAATTGCGGCGGGCTTGCCGCTCGCCACCTTTCTGAATGCGACCCCACGCCCCATCCCTGCCTACAACAGCTGCGGACTTGGACTTACCGATGATCTGGGCGCGCTGGCGGACGAAGCGGAGAAGCTCCTCAGACGAGGGTTCCGCGCGGTCAAACTGCGTCTGGGCTATCCGACGGTTCAGGCCGACATCGCAGCGGTGCATGCGGTTCGTAAACGAATCGGCGAAAGCGTGACCTTGATGGTCGACTACAATCAGGCACTCACGTACGAGGAAGCAATCACGCGCGGCCGTGCGCTCGATGCCCTCGTGGAGAAGACCGTGCTGGTGGACGACGCC
>DAISKM010000111.1:0-9006 GCA_036820945.1 Pseudolabrys sp. | reverse complement strand
TGCGCCCTGATGATGTCCGCTTTGGGTCATAAGCGGACATTTCGCAGTGCAATCGCCATGTCCGCTTTGGGTCAAAAGCAGACATATGCGCTGCAAAAGGTCATGTCCGCTTTACCCCCAAAAGCGGTGCAGTGCACTAGCTCATGTCTGCTTTGTGCCAAAAGCTGACTCATGCAACGCAGCGAAGTGGTGCACGGACTCCAACATCTAAAGCCGCAGATCGTTTGTTTGTGACGGGATTGGGACTAACGCTCATCTCACCTTCTTGATGGAGGGCGAGCCGCGGACCGAAGGTCAATATGTCCGAATGAAATATAGTGTCTGTCCATGTCATCTGAGTGAGCGATGAAGTCGTTGCACCTCCCGTTCGGCCGCCTCAACGGGGATGTTCGTAAAGCTCAGTAGAAGTCCCGACTGACGCGATCCTCCGGCCGTGCACAAAGACAGAGCAAACGGAGCCAAGCCAGCGCGCTGCGCGCGTGCGGCCATTGCTACATCATCCTCACGCGCGACAAAGCGCGCAATCACGTGCATGCCGCCAAGCGGCACGTCGAGCACTATTTCATCACCAAAGAACATGCGCAGCGCTGAAATGAGAGCCTTGCGCCGCTCGGCGTACAGTTTCCGCATCCGTTTCACATGGCGCGCGAAGTGCCCCTCGATCATGAAGTCCGCAACGACCATCTTGTCGAGCAGCGATGGGCTCGGAGCAAACAGTTCTGCGACGTGCTGGAAGCGCTCGAGTTCGGATGACGGCACGACCAGATAGCCCAGCCGCAGACCGGGACTCAGGACCTTGCTGAAAGAGCCCGCATAAAAGACGCGGCCGGCATCATCCAAGCTCTTAAGCGCCGGGAGCGGACGGCCGTGGTAACGGAACTCGCCGTCATAATCATCCTCGATGATCCACGCCCCCGTCTTGGCGGCCCAGGCCAGCAATTCGAGCCTGCGCGGCAGAGACAGCATCACACCTAAGGGACATTGGTGCGACGGTGTTACTACTGCCAGGCGTGCCCGAGGCGAGCGCCTGATCGCAATGCCCACATCGAGGCCATCTTGGTCGACCGGGACCGGCACAATCTCAGCTCCGGCCAAGGCCAGCGCGTCGCGCGCCCGAAAATAGCCGGGGTTTTCAAACCACACCGCATTGCCGGCGGAAAGCAGCGTTCGTGCAAAAAGACCCACGGCACCTTGATACCCGGCGGTAATCAAGACTTGATCTGTAGGACACCGGACCCCGCGCGCAATTGCCAGATACCCGCTGATCGCCTGACGCAGCGGAGCGTAACCAGCCGGATCCTGGGACACCATTGCAATTGCGGAAAGTCCGCGTGCCCTACGCGCGACGAGACGCGCCCAGAGCTTGCGCGGAAACTCGTCGAGGGCCGGCAAGCCCATCTGAAACGGGCGCGCCGGCCTCGGCCGAACAAATTCATGTCCTAGCTCCGCGCGGCTGCCGTAGGAGCGGCGATCATTCCCCGGCGACATCGACTTGCGGCTCAGTCCCGCGTTCACGATCGTACCGGTCCGCCGCATACCCGCGACGTAGCCCTCATCGGCCAGCAGTGCATACGCCAGCTCGATCGTTCCTCGAGCGATCGAGAGCTGCCCCGCTAAACTTCGCGAGGACGGCAAGCGCGCGCCGGGTGCCAGCGTGCCATCCAGAACAGCGTTGCGGACCCGCTGGTACACTTGGCGAAAGAGGGGCGTCGAAAGCCGACGATCGACTCGCATCAAGGACGCACTTGGTCGCGACTTCATTGCCTAATGGCCCAGTCAAGATTTCGCTTTTTGGCCCAGCGGCAAGGCCAAGTCGATCATACGTCTTTGGAATCACAGGATACAAGCTGCGTGGCTCTCGAATTCGCGATGCAGACGCGGCTTTGCTGGAGGACAACATGAAATCCAATCGCACCGTGATGAAATCCAATGGTACCCTGACCCTTGTTCAGTCGATTTACGACCACGTCCATTTAGCATTGTCGGCAACATTGGCGGCATTCGTTGTGTACTTTCTTGCCTTCATTGCGCCTAGACTGCCGGAGGCCGCCGCACGAGCCGAAGCGCTTCGCATTCTGGAAATTGCAGAGGAAAATGAGGGGTACTGCGCGAAGTGGCAAATGGGCCTTGGGACTAAGATGCACGACCAGTGCATATCGGATCTTCAAGAGCTTCGGTGGAAGATTCAGGACCGCCTTGCCGACCAGCTTGATTTTTGATTGCTGGGGGCGGCTGAAAACCCTCGTGCAAAATGACGGCGCTCGCTACTCGGTTTCTTTCGAACTAATCCTAAGCTTCTTATACGCTGCCTAACAATCTGCTGCGGCTTTAGGAGATATGCGTCCGGCGAAATCCGCATCCACACGCTTGAAGTCGTCAGGCAAACGCAACCGCGTCCAGGAGCGGTGGGCGCAGCGCGGCTTTTCACCCGCCGACCTGCTCAATCTGTGGGAACCGAACGGCGCCTGGGAGGAGCACGGCGGTCTCGCCTATGGCGAGGGGCCGCGCCGGAAGCTCGATGTCTATAAGCCGCGCCACGCGGCCAAGGCGCCCGTCCTCGTGTTCTTCTATGGCGGCAGCTGGCAAGGCGGTTCACGCGATCTCTACCCCTTTGTCGGCGCTTCGCTGGCGGCGCAAGGCATCGTCACGGTCGTGCCGGATTATTCGGTCTTTCCCCCGGCGCGTTTTCCGATGTTTGTGGCGGATGCAGCGCGAGCGGTGCGCTTTGCCCGCAAAGGAGCCGCGCAATGGGGCGGCGATCCCGCGCGGCTAGTGCTGATGGGACATTCGGCTGGCGCTTATATCGCGGCGATGCTGTCGTTCGATCCGCAATGGCTGCGGCAGGTCGGCCTCAACTCGCAGACCGATCTCGCGGCCTTTATCGGGCTAGCCGGTCCGTATGATTTCCTGCCAATCGAGAGCCGGACCCTGCGCAGTATTTTCGGCGGCGCCAATAGGGCGGAAACGCAGCCGATCTCCTTCGTCACCGGTAAGGAAGCGCCCTCACTGCTGATCACGGCACGGCGCGATCGCCTGGTCAGTCCCGGCAACAGCCGCAGAATGGCGGCGAAGATCCACGCCCATGGCGGTGTTGTCGAGGAACGGACGTATGGCGGGGTCGGTCATCTTAGCTTGATCGGCGCCTTTGCGCCCGGTCTGCGACTTCTAGCGCCGGTTATGCGCGACGTCACTCAGTTCGTCTGGCGCGTGACGCACAGGTAGGCGGATTTCTGCGAGGTCGCTTGATGGCTTGGCGCAGCTCACGTATGTCCGCTTTGGGTCATTAGCGGACATGTGCGGTGCAACAGCTCATGTCTGCTTTACCCCCAATAGCGACATCGATTGCGTCGAGGCCCTTGAACGGTTCTTGAATGGTTTTTGAATGTTTCAGAACGGCTTTGAGCGGGATTAGCGCCAGATACGTGTGGAAATTGGGGAACGTTCGATTGCGAGCAATACCTCAAGATATTCCGATTGATAGTTTAGTAGCGCGGCAGCCTGTTCTTGGCTGGCTCCAGGCGGCTGCATAGGGACCGTCGGACGCGAACCTCCAGCGGTCCCTACCTTGTTTGTAATTCGTCCGCCAGCCTCGATAACCAGCTGGGTCAAACTGCCCGCGTGCCACCCCGTACCGCCCGGACGATCCAGATCAGCAAACATGCGCCGATGAATCCGGCAATCAGGTAGCCGAGCCAGCCTCCTAGTTGGATTCCAAAGACGCTCAAGATGGCGCTGGCAACCGCAGCACCGATGATACCGAGCACGATATTCATCAGGAGTCCCATATCACTCTTCATGAATTGTTCTGCCAGCCAGCCGGCGACTGCGCCGATGATTATGGCTGCGATCCAGCCTATCTGTGGGTCTTTCATGCCTCGCCCTCCTCAAATGGGACCTGCGGGCCACTTTCTAACATGGCTTCCGCTGAAGATAGAACAGGCTCCGGCTACATTGTTTGCTATTGACCCGAGGCGTTCAGCGTTATCGGACTTAGATCGGCATTGGTTATTTTTGGCTTCATGGCCATGTCCGCTTTGGGTCAAAAGCAGACATATGCGCCGCAATAAGGCATGTCCGCTTTACTCCCAATAGCGACCGCGAAAGCGAATTCCAGCAAAAGATCAGTTGCGCCTCGGGCATCGTCCCGAACGCAAGCCCATCAAGGACAATCGGACACCGTGGACACTATCCTCTAGCATCGGAGCCTGATCGGTGGGCGCTTGGTCCGAAATCCTTCAAGCCGCCGACGCAGGATGCGAGCTCGGGCAATACCGTTCCATCAACAGGTTTCCGAGATGGGCAGCGATCGCGCGCATGCCACTGCGGCCGTCCTTTGCTTCCGCGTCCGGATTGTAGTTGGTGTTGGTGTTGATGTCGTAGGTAAAGGTGTGGCCAGCTTCGTCGACGATGAACTCGACCCCGGCAATGCCGATGTCATTCGCGGCAAGGAACGCCTGCCAAGCCGGCACCAAAGGATGTTCGAACTTGGGCAGGATCTGAAACTTGTCGCCAGTTGCGACCGTGGGGCACGCGCTAGAGACGGCTTCGACCTGGCAGGCGTCGGCCGGGCACAGCTCAAAGCCTTGCGATGTGTCGACCCTCACGGCATAGACGAGTTTGCCGCCCACGAACTCCACCCGCGTGATGAACGGTGTCGGCGCCTTGATGTAACGCTGCACCAGGGTGATGCCATCCCTTGACTCCTCGAAGTCTGGGCTATCGACGTGCTCGGCAAGCGCCGCCGGCGAGAACAGCAGACGCACGCCGAGGCCCTTGCCGGCGCGGTTATGCTTGAGGATCACAGGAAAACTGATCTTCTTGGCAGCATCGGCGATGTTGTCGCGGCCGATCACGGCAATCGTGTCCGGAGTTGCGATTCCAAATGCCTTAAGGGCCTCGTACTGCGCAACCTTCGAAACCTCGAGCTGGAGGGCACGCTCGCCGTTGACCACTATGCGGCCGTGGTGCTTGAGCCAAGCCAAGACAGCTGCGGCGAATTCGGGTGCGTAGCGATGCCCCCGCGTGTGGGAGGACGCGCTCATGCGATTGTAGAAGACACCCTCCGGAGGTGCCATCGTGAGATCAAGCATGCCTTCATCGAGGAACCACTCGAGGAACGGCACTTCGAGCATGGCGAACTCACGGCGCAGCGGCTCGACCCAGGCGTCATTCTCATGGATCACGAAGACACGCGGCGTTCCTGCGCTCGCGAAGCTTTGCGCTTTCATAGAGCTTCTCGGATCTGGATCAGACGAGTGCACGGCTCTTAACATAAGAGCAAACGCCACCAATAAGAAGACCTGGAACCTGGGCGCACGCACAAGCCTTCGTCATGCCTTGGAAGCACGGAAACCGATGTCGGCTTTGGGTCAAAAGCGGACAGTGCGTCGTAAAAGGTCATGTCCGCTTTAGCCCCGAAAGCAGACATTCGCGGTGCACTAGCCAATGTCCGCTTTGGGCCAATAGCGGACATGTCCCTTAGACACCCCGCTTGTTGCCCCATGCCAGAACGTGCAGCTGCGGAAGCACCGTGGCGTCGAACCAGCGGTCCGCGAGTGTTCTCCCTGCAAGCCACCGCAGACGGTTTATGAGGTCGCTAATATCTACAGTTTCGGGCGTGGCCCTGCTCGTCCCATGTAAGGGTGACGGGTTTCCAACCTGCAGATAAATCTTCAGGTTCGAACAGCGCGAAGCGGCGGATCGCGCGTACGCGTAGTCGGCTTCATCGAAAATTACGATCTTGAGGACACAGCAGGGTCCTGCTCCGGCGGCCTCGAGACACGCATCAAGAGCATTCCAGTCAGTGGTCATGCCGGAGGATGGCGGCTTAGGACTCAGGATCAACCAATCGAGTTTGGCGAACCATGGCTGCGCCACGCTGCCTTGCGTTTCTAACGCAAAACTGTGGTCGCTATGTCGACCTAGTGTAATCAGGCCATCGAGCGGCTGTAGCGCCGGATTTCCGCCTGAAACTGAGATCAGCACGGGGTGGTTTGAAACAAGCCTATTGACCCGCATCAAGATCTCGGTCGCTGTCATCAGGATCCATTCGTCGCGATATTCTGGTAATACCGAATACAGCGTGTCACACCAGCTGCAGCGATAATCGCACCCTGCCGTCCGCACGAAGACAGTCGGACGTCCAATGAGTGGACCCTCACCCTGAATGGTTGGGCCAAAAATCTCGCTTATGCGGACAAGTTCGGTCACGGCCGGTATTCCGCCCAGGTCCTCGGCGACTCGAAGACACGCACGGCAACGACTTCCGGCCAACGCATTTTGCACCAGTCGTAAAGCCACTTGGTAAGTGCTTCGGCCGTGGTCTTGTCGTGGCCAAGTACATCGTTGAGATGCTTGTGGTCTACTGTCTCGTCGAGAAATTGCTTGAGCGCTGAAAGCTTATTGTAGTCTCTGACAAAACCGAGGTTATCGAGCGCGGCTGACTGCAAGACGACCTCAACCTCGTAGTTGTGGCCGTGCAGCCGACCGCACGGATGTTCAGGCGGTAAGCCGCCAATGATGTGGGAAGCCGAGAAAGCAAACTTTTTTGCGATCGTATACATAGACGACGACGTCGCTTAGCGATCGCAACAACAATGCGACCACGGCGTAGCAGAAAGCAGCAAGCCGTTTCCGCAAGGGCGGACGAAAGACATTATCAGGAACTCCTTGTTTTGACCGGGTAGGCTGCGACCGGGCCGGCGAAAGCCGGCAGGAAAGTGTACTACTCCTTAAGCCAGTTGAGAACCGGCACGAAAACGAGCCGATTGCCGTTCGAGGCGTAGCGCGATGACCACATGCCGCCGGCAGCTGGATCAGTTCAGCTTTTTGCCATTATCTGTCACGGCATCGAGAAATGCTCGGATCTCACGATTGAGGAACTCGACATCCGCCGGGATTCCGCCGCCCGCTGAAGCGTGCCCCGTCACTGTGCCGGGCGAGATCGTAATCGCACGCACATCTTTGATGGCACGCGCTGCCGACTGCGGCTCGAATTCCGGGTTGAGCAGATCTTTGGTGCCAGTGAGGATAAAGGTCTTCGCCTTTATTGTTCCGAGTGCTTTCTCCGTGTCCCCATTGAAGCCCGGCGATGTCCCAATATCGTGTTTCTCATAGGCCCAGGTCTGGTAAATCCAATCGTTGGCATCGAATACTTTCATCACTGCATCTTCTTGCTGCGCCATCCATGGCAGGACATCCATGCCGTTCTTGAATTGCGCCTGATACATGTCAGGCGTTCGCGCAGACAACAAATTGAGAATGTCCCGCCATAACCTGACCCCCTGCTCGGGGATCGTTGTGTAATTGCCGCCATTCCATGCCGGGTCAAGCATGATGGCCTTGCGCGTGGTTTCCAGAATGGCGACGGTCCATGCCGGCGTCTTGGCGAGCGGCACCATCGCGACGAGACCGTCCATCATGTCGGGGTGGCTGACGCCCCACTGTAGAACCTGCATGCCACCCATCGAAGGGCCGACGACAGCAACCAGGTGCTCGATCCCAAACTTCTCTTTCAGCAACCGGTATTGCGATTCCACCATGTCGCGGATGGTAAATTTGGGAAACGACATACGTGGCTGGGATGTCGAATTGCTCGGCGATGTCGTGAATCCGTTCGAGATGGCATCCGTTGCAATGATGAAATATTTGTCCGGGTCGAGCGCCTTGCCGGGACCGATCATGAAATCAATGCGGTGATGATTGCCGCCGATTGCCGTAACCACCAAAATTGCGTTCGACTTCTTCTCGTTTAGCGTACCGTGGGTTACGTACGAAATTGAAAAATCCTTGATGACCTCGCCGCTTTCGAGCTTAAGATCACCTTCATTGAACAGCTGATGCGGCGGTTGGCTCGGCGTGTTCGCCGTAGCGAGGTTTACGACAAGCAGCAGTGGGATCGCACTGATCAGCGTATTCAGACGCAACATGTTTCCCTCCCCCGGATGATATTGTTGGAGAGCGCGTAAACCGAGTGCTGCACGGACGCGCCGATTTTCTTATTCTTTCATGAACTTCAAGATTTCTTCAAAGAACTGCATGCGATTCTTTTCGAAGAGAACGAAATGGGTGGCGTCCTTGATCATGACGTGGCGCTTTGTCGGTGCGTGGACGAGCGCACGCATTAACCCCTCGCGATCCTCCGCAAAGGACCAGGTGTCGAAATCGCCGGCGATCACCAGAGTAGGCGAATAGATATTGGCGGCGTTCCATAACGGCCGGCCGGTCGCCTGGTAGAATGAATCCTCCAGCACACCATTCGGCGCACGCAGGCTTGGGGGCGTCCGGGTGTTGCTCGTCGGATCGGTCGCCATACACTCGTTCCAGAATGCGGCGGGCACTTCGGGCTCGCGATACTCATTCTTATTGTCGATAGGGATTTCGCCATTCCAGCGGGCAGTGTTGGCCGCTTCAGAGGCCAGACGATAGGCGCCCAGTGCGAAATTGAACTCGGTCGGCTTGCGCTTGTTCTGCAATCCGCTGCCGGGGCCAAGATTCGTATGATCGTTGAAATCATAGAGCGGCGCGTAAAGAACCAGCTTCTGCACGTTCTCAGAATGTAGCGACGCATAGTACCCGGCCATCATGGCCCCCCACGACCAGCCGATCAGGGTGACTTTCTGCACATTGCGGGTGCGCTTGATGTGATTGACCATCGCTTCGATGTCGCGCAATGCCAGATATGACCGCGTTACAGGCTGATTTTTACTGGATGGCTCGTCCATCGCCGGCTCGCGTGTCGAAAGGCCGTAATTTCGGTAGTCGCCCATGTAGACGACATAACCGCGCTTCACGAGCCAGTCTGCCCAGGAATAGTCCTTGTACTGGAGATCAAAATCGCACGTTGAGGGGGCAGTGGCGCCATGCAGAAAAAGAACGACATTGTCATTGGCAAAGCGAGTGTTGCCCTGAGCCATCTTTTCGCGAATGAAAATCTTGATTCCCGGATCAAGTGCGTCGATCTGGAGGTCACTTTTAACAATGCCTCCTTGCTGGGCGATGGCAGAC